>NZ_JACBWZ010000913.1 GCF_013870595.1 Streptomyces sp. WELS2
CGAACAGGAGGACCTGCTCGCCTGCACCGATCTGGCTGCGCGCGGCTTCCTGGCGGGCCGCGCGCAGCCACTCGTGCCGCCCGTCGCAGACGGGCGCGTCCGCGGCCTCCAGCCGCTCGCGGGCCTCGGTCACCAGGGCCCGGTAGAGCCCGGCGACCAGGACGACCGTTTCCGGCCGGGGGCAGGCGTCGCAGATGCGCAGTTCGAGGGTCCGCTGGTGGGCGGACGGCCGGATGTCGTGGTAGATCATCCCCGCGTCGCTGATGACACCGGAGTCGATCAGGCACCGCACGGCCGCGTCGTACTCGGCGGCGTCGGCGAAACATCCCGGCGGGCCCGCGGTGGGCCAGCGCTGCCACACCATGGTCCGCCAGCTGGCGTAGCCGGTGTCGGCGCCCAGCCAGAAGGGGGAACTGGCCGACAGGGCCAGCAGGACGTGCAGCCACGGGGACACCTCGCACATGAGGCGCACGGCCAGGTCGCGGTCGGGCACGTCGACGTGGACGTGGGTTCCGCAGATCAGCTGCTCGTCGGCGACCATGCGGTATTCGTCGACCATGTGGCGGTAGCGGCGCCCGGCGGTCGGGCGGGTGTCCTGCGTGCGGGCGAGCGGCACGGTGCCGGCGGCCACCACGGCCAGCCCGTGGGCGCTCGCCGCGGTGTCGAGCCTGCGTCTGGCGCCGGTGACGTCGTCGTACAGGTCGGCGAGGGACTCGTGCACACCGCTGTTCGTCTCGACGGTCGCCTGCTGCAGTTCGGTGGTGAAGGTGTCTGCGGGGAGCGTTTCCAGCATGGTGTCGGCCCGGGGGGCGAGCAGGCCCGTCTCCACCTCGACGATGTGGAATTCCTCTTCGACTCCGATGCGAACGGTCACGGTACTCCTAAGGTGACGGGCAAACGCCGACTGCCTCGGCCGGAATCCGGCCCGCCCCGCCGGTCCGCCGGCGGGGGGCTGTGAACCTCCGACTTCCCACCAGACCCATTGCTAAGCAGGGCCGCTCCTCGGAGAACGCGGACGCCCAGATGAGCGCGACAGATGGGCGCACCGGTACGGCACCGTCTACGGCACGCCGGTCAGGCGGCCGCCGACCCGCCGGGCCGTCTCCCGCAGCCAGATGTGGGCCGCGTCGTGGGTGTGGACCGGGTGCCACCACAGCGCCTCGCGCAGCGGCACCGCCTCGTAGGGCGGCTCCACCACCCGGACGGCGGCGATCGGCGCCAGCATCCGCGCCAGCCGTGCCTGGATCAGAGCGATGCGCCGGGTGCCGGCGACCAGCAGGGGCAGAAGCTGGAAGCTGTCGACGGACACTTCCACGCGCGGTTCGATGCCGAGCATGCCGAGCTGGCGCACGGCCGGCGCGTCGTAGGTGCGCTGGTAGGTCACCCACGGCAGCCGGGCGAGGTCGTGCCGGGTGAGCCGGTCCCCGACGGCGGGGTGGTCGGCGGCGACGAGGAAGACCCAGCGGTCGTCGTAGAGGTCGGTGGCGGGGAAGCCGCTGATCACGCCGTGCGGCATGAGCAGGCCGTCGGTGGCGCTGAGCAGGGTGGCGGTGTCGTCGACGACGGCCGGCTGGGTCTGGGTGAAGCGGAGCCGGATGCCGGGGGCCTCCTCGTGCACGACGCGGGCGAGTTCGGTGCCGAAGACGGCTATCGCGTAGTCGGACGCCAGCAGCCGGAACTCGCGGCTCTCGTGGGCCGGGTCGAAGTCGGCCTGGCTGGAGAAGAGGCGTTCCAGCACGTCGTAGGCGGTGGCGGTGCGGTCGAGGAGGACCTGGCCGAGGGCGGTCAGCTCGTAGTGGCCGCCGACGCGGGCGAGCAGGTCGTCGTCGAAGTGGCGGCGCAGCCGGGCGAGGGCGGCACTCATGGCGGGCTGGCTGAGGCCGACGCGCTGCCCGGCGCGGGTGACGTTGCGCTCCTCCAGCAGGGCGCGCAGGGCGACGACGAGGTTGAGGTCGAGTCGGGTCAGGTTCACGGATCGGTCCTCGTGCTGGGCGACGGGCAGAGGGCGGTGAGCGGCGGTAATAAATCCGGTGGATGCCGACCATCCACAGAATCTATTTCCCTGATCACAAGCGGCGGGTCCAGATTAGTGCCACCGCAATCAGGAGGACACGTCCGTGAAACCCGCACCCGCGTCCGCGCTCTTCGCCGGACCCTTCGCCCTTGCCACCCTCTCGGCCCCGGGCGGGCCCAAGTTCCCCGCCCTCGTCACCCCGGACGGCTTCGCCCTCGATCTGCGGGACGCCTTCGGCGAGGACCGGCTGACCACGCTGGACGTCCTGGACCGCTGGGAGTCGGCGCTGCCGCG
>NZ_JACBWZ010000914.1 GCF_013870595.1 Streptomyces sp. WELS2
AGAGCGCGGCGGACACGCGCTGGAGGTCTATGTGCGGCCGGGAGTGCAGCCGGACGGAGCGGTACGGGCGCGGCGGGCGGATCCGTTCGGGCATCCGGGTCACGGCCGTCGCCTCCCTCCGTCGGTCGCGGCGGGCCGGTACGGCGTCCGCCGGGTGGATCTCGTCACGACCCTCAACACCCCGTCGCCGCGGGTTGTTCCCGGGCCGCGTCAGGAGTTGTCCAGGGGCAGGCCGGGCGGGTTGATCTCGGACTTGGGCACGGCTTCGCTCGACAGGTTGTAGGCGGCGAGCCACTTGCCGTACTGCCCGTGCTCGATCAGGTAGTTGAGGGCGTCGGCGAGCGGCTTGGCGAGCCCGCTGTCCTTCTTGGCGGTGGCGGCGATCAGGCCCTGGACCGTCTCGCCGGCGCCGGAGAAGGTGCCGGCGACGCGGGTGGGGTCGGGGGTGTGCGCGGTCTGCCTCGTGCGGTAGGCGACGGCGGGGTTGGGGCCGAGGTAGGCGTCGACCTTGCCGCCGCGCAGCGCCAGGTTGATGGCGTTCTGGTCCGGGAAGTACTTGACGGTGAGCTTCTTGCCCTCCTTGGCCAGGCGGGCCTTCCACTCCAGCAGGATCTTCTCCTGGTTGGTGCCGGCGCCGACGGTGACCGTCTGGCCGGCCAGGTTGCGGTAGTCGCCGTCGAAGTTCCAGGTGCTCTTCTTCAGTACCTCGAAGGCCAGGTCGTCCTTGCGGTAGGAGGCGAACTCGTACTTCTTCTTGCGTTCCTCGGTGACGGTGACGTTGGAGAAGGCGACGTCGGCCTTGCCGCTGTCGAGGCCGACGAAGAGGTTCTCCCAAGTGGAGTTGCGCAGTTCGGGCTTCAGGCCGAGCACCGCGGCCACCAGCCGGCCGAGGTCGGGTTCGGAGCCGGTGAGGGTCTTCTGGTCGCTGCCCACGAACTCCAGCGGCGCGGAGCCGGAGGGCAGGCCGCCGATACCGATGACGAGCTTGCCGCTCCTGCGGATCGAGGCGGGCAGCTCGGCGCTGATGGACTTCACCTCGGAGACCTTCAACTCGGCCGGTACGGCTGCTCCGTTGGACAGCTGTCCCACGGTCACCGTGCCGGCCCGGCCGCCGGTGGTGGCGGCGTCGCTCTCTCCGCCGCAGGCGGCGAGTCCGCCGGCGAGGGAGAGGGTGGCGGTCGCCGCGGTGAGGCCGCGTATGAGACGGCGTCGGGAGAACTGGCTGGGCATGGCTGTCCTTGTCGTCCGGGTGTCGGGATGTCGTGGGGCGGGGTGTCGTGGGGCGGGCGCGGACCCTTCGGGGATCCGCGCGGTGGTCATACGGCGGCTTCCCGGCGCAACCGGGCGCGGACCTCGGCGAGCCGGGACCGCAGCCGCTGGACCGGGGTCGGCGGCAGGATGCGGGTGGCACCGCGGGCGTAGTACCGCTCGACGTAGAACTGGGCGATGGAGACGGCGCTGGTCAGGAGCAGGTACCAGACGGTACCGACCATCAGCAGCGGCACCACGTCGCCGGGGTAGGTGTTGCCCATCGACTGCACCACGCCGAACAGGTCGAGCAGGGAGACGTAGAAGACCAGGGACGTGCTCTTGATCAGGCCGATCAGCTGGTTGACGTAGTTGGGGGTGATGGACCTGAGGGCCTGCGGGAAGACGATCCTGCGGAACCGGTGGCTGCGGGGCAGGCCGAGCGCGGCGGCGGCCTCGTGCTGGCCCTGGTCGACGGAGAGGATGCCGCCGCGGACCACCTCGGCCGCGTACGCCGCCTCGTTGAGGGTGAGGCCGACGACGGCGATGGTCATGTCGGTGGCCAGCCGGGACTCGTCGAAGGTCACGAAGGCCGGGCCGAACGGCACCCCGAGGCTCAGGGTCTTGTACAGGGCACTGAAGTTGTACAGGAAGATAAGCACCACGATCAGCGGGACGGAGCGGAACAGCCAGGTGTAGGTCCAGCTGACCGCGCGCAGCACCGCGCTGCCGGAGAGCCGGCCGAGCGCGAGCAGGACACCGCCGAGGAGTCCCAGTACGGCGCTGAGCGCGGTGACCTCGAGGGTGACGAGGAGTCCGTCGAGAACGGCGGGGCGCAGGAACCAGTAGCGGAAGCGGTCCCACTGGTAGAAGGGGTTCGTGACCAGTCCGTGCAGGATCTGCACGACGAGGACGAGGACGACGGCGGTGACGGCCCACCGCCCGGGCCGGCGCTGCGGCTGAACGCGCGGCGCGGCGAGTCTCTTTGACGGTGTGTCGGCTGCTGCGGGCGCCACCTCGGCGAGGGAGACGGCGGCGCCTGGGAGTTCACTCATGAG
>NZ_JACBWZ010000915.1 GCF_013870595.1 Streptomyces sp. WELS2
GAGCTCGTACGACGGCTCTTCACACCGCTCGGCTGGCACGTCACCGCCGAACCGGTCCCGCTCGACACCGCGTTCCCGCAGTGGGGCGACTCGCGGTACGTCCGGCTGCTGCTGGAGTCCGAACGGCTCACCCTCGGCGAGGCGTTGCGCCACCTGTACGTCCTGCTGCCGGTGCTCGACGACGCCAAGCACTACTGGGTCTCCGCCGACGAGGTCGACAAGCTGCTCCGGGCCGGCGAGGGCTGGCTGGCCGGGCACCCGGAGCAGCAGCTGATCACCAGCCGTTACCTCTCGCGCCGCTGGTCGCTGACCCGCCAGGCGCGGGAGCGGCTGGAGCTGGTGCGGCTCGCGGAGGCCGACGACAGCGAGGTCGAGGACATCGACAACGCGGTCGCGGACGAGACCGGGACCGAGGAGAAGCCGACCCCGCTCGCCGTGCTCCGCCGGGAGGCCGTCCTCGCCGCGCTGGACGCCTCCGGGGCCGCCCGCGTGCTCGACCTCGGCTGCGGCCAGGGCCAGTTGGTGCAGGCGCTGCTCAAGGACGCCCGGTTCACCGAGATCGTCGGCGTCGACGTCTCGCAGCGGGCCCTGACCATCGCCTCCCGCCGGCTGAAGCCGGACCGCATGGGCGAACGGCAGGCCGCGCGCGTCAAGCTCGTCCAGGGCTCCCTCGTCTACACCGACCGGCGGCTGCGGGGCTACGACGCCGCCGTGCTCAGCGAGGTCGTCGAGCACGTCGACCCGCCCCGGCTGGCTGCCCTGGAGTACGCCGTGTTCGGGCACGCGCGCCCCCGCACGGTCGTCGTGACCACCCCGAACGCCGAGTACAACGTCCGCTGGGAGAGCCTGCCCGCCGGCCACGTCCGGCACGGCGACCACCGCTTCGAGTGGACCCGCGAGGAGTTCCGCACCTGGGCGGCGGCCGTGGCCGAACGGTACGGCTACGAGGCGGCGTTCACACCCGTCGGCCCGGACGACCCCGAGGTGGGCCCGCCCACCCAGATGGCCACATTCACGGTCACGACCGAGAGGGAGGCGAAGGCGGCATGACCGGGACACGGCACAAGGGGCGGGTGCTCCCCGTCACCGACCTCTCCCTCGTGGTGCTCGTCGGCGCCTCCGGTTCCGGCAAGTCCACGTTCGCGCGGCGGCACTTCAAGCCGACCGAGGTGATCTCCTCCGACTTCTGCCGCGGCCTGGTCTCCGACGACGAGAACGACCAGAGCGCGACCAGGGACGCCTTCGACGTCCTGCACTACATCGCCGGCAAGCGGCTGGCCGCCGGCCGCCGCACCGTCGTGGACGCCACCAGCGTGCAGCAGGACAGCCGGCGGCAGCTGATCGAACTCGCGAAGCGGCACGACGTACTGCCCATCGCCATCGTGCTGGACCTGCCGGAGGAGGTGTGCGCAGAGCGGAACGCGGCCCGCGCCGACCGGGCGGACATGCCCCGCCGGGTCATCCAGCGGCACATCCGCGAACTGCGCCGCTCGCTCGGACACCTGGAGCGCGAGGGCTTCCGCAAGGTGCACGTGCTGCGTGGCGTCGAGGAGGTCGAGCACGCCACCGTCGTCACCGAGAAGCGCTACAACGACCTCACCCACCTCACCGGCCCGTTCGACATCATCGGCGACATCCACGGCTGCTCCGCCGAACTGGAGGCACTGCTCGCCAAGCTGGGCTACGCCGACGGGGCGCATCCCGAGGGCCGTACCGCCGTGTTCGTCGGCGACCTGGTCGACCGCGGCCCGGACAGCCCCGGCGTGCTGCGCCGCGTGATGGCGATGGTGAACTCGGGCAACGCCCTGTGCGTCCCCGGCAACCACGAGAACAAGTACGGCCGTCACCTCAAGGGCCGCAGGGTCCAGCACACCCACGGGCTCGCCGAGACCATCGCGCAGATGGAGGGTGAGAGCGAGGGGTTCAAGGCCGAGGTCCGGCGGTTCCTGGACGGACTGGTCAGCCACTACGTGCTGGACGGCGGCCGGCTGGTGGTCTGCCACGCCGGCCTGCCCGAGAAGTACCACGGCCGCACCTCCGGCCGGGTCCGCTCGCACGCCCTGTACGGCGACACCACCGGCGAGACCGACGAGTTCGGGCTGCCGGTGCGCTACCCGTGGGCGGAGGACTACCGGGGCCGGGCCGCCGTGGTCTACGGCCACACACCTGTGATTGAGGCGACCTGGCTGAACAACACCATCTGCCTGGACACCGGCGCCGTCTTCGGCGGCAAGCTCACCGCGCTGCGCTGGCCGGAGCGCGAGCTGGTGGACGTACCGGCCGAGCGGGTCTGGTACG
>NZ_JACBWZ010000916.1 GCF_013870595.1 Streptomyces sp. WELS2
AGCTGGGTGACACGGTGGTGAGGTTCCGGATCAGGCCAGGGACGGAGGGCCGCACGGCCGCGCCCTGGTCGTCGGCCCGTTCCTTCTCCGGTCCCGGTGCGATGCCCGGCCGTTCCGCCCCGGCCCGCCGCTGTTCCCGTGACCGCAGCGCCTTCTCGCGCTCGGTGCGCACCTGCTCGGCGACGTCCGGCTCGATCCCGGGCGCGTCGTGCGCGTTGACTTCCAGGTCCTGGGCGTGGTCGTCGTACGCGCCGGCGTCCTCGACGAGGTCGAGCACCCGGTCGTGCTCCGGGGCCAGCAGCCGGTTCTCCAGACGGACCAGAACGCCGTCGAGCAACTCCTCGGGGAGGCGGGCGAGTTGCTTGCGGGTGCGCCGGGACAGGTCCTCCGGGTCACCCCGCAGGGACCGTACGACGGAGTTGGCGAGCCGGTCGAGCAGGGTCGCCGGGTCCATGGCCTCCGCCCGCCTGCGGTCGGCGTGCACGGTGGCGTAGCGCAGCCAGCCGGGCGTGGGCTGGTTCTCGGTGATCCGGGGCGTGGACGGCCCGGCCTGGGGGCGTACGAGGTCCTGGGCGGCGGACTCCGCCTCGCGTTCGATGGACTGCTGGGGCAGGCTGACGGCGCCCGGTTCGCGCCCTGCCCGCAAGGTGCCCAGACCGTGCGGGTTCTGGACGGAGTGCAGCAGTTCGTGGGCGAGCAGGCGGCGGCCGTCGCCGGTGCCGGGCCGGAAGGCGCCCGGGCGGAAGAGGATGTCCTGGCCGACGGCCACGGCGTCGGCGCCGAGCAGTTCGGTGAGGCGGCCGGCGTCACGGTCGGTGTGCAGGCGGACGCGGCTCAGGTCGTGGCCGAGCTGTTCCTCCAACTCCCGTCGCAGGCCGGGGTCGAGGGGCTGTCCGGCGCCGCTGACGATGTTCTTCGGGTCGGGCGTGCGGGACTTGGCGGCGCGTTCCCTGCGCTTGCGGCGGCGCTGCTCGGCCGTCTGCCGGTCGGCCGCGTCCTGGGCCCTGGCTGTCATGGGGTCACCTCCCCGTGGCCGCTGAGCCCTTGATGGACCGCGCGGGCCAGTTCCTGGCCGAGCCGGCGGGCCGACAGTCCGGCGGGCAGCGGGGGCAGCCCGGTGAGCGCCTCCACGGACACGGCGCCGTTCGCCGCCAAGGGCACGCCGTGCTGCCGTACGAGGCGGGTGAGTTCGCGTTCGAA
This sequence comes from Streptomyces sp. WELS2, assembly GCF_013870595.1. Lineage (GTDB taxonomy): Bacteria > Actinomycetota > Actinomycetes > Streptomycetales > Streptomycetaceae > Streptomyces. Next base: position 1,201 of record NZ_JACBWZ010000916.1, read on the forward strand.
CGCGGCCGAGACGCGGGCCGGGTCGGCGTGGAAGCCGTCGAGGACCAGTTCGCCGATCTCCACGCGGATCGCCGAGGGCCGCCTGATCACACCCATCCGCGCACCTCCGCGGGGGTCAGCGAGCGGTCCAGTTTGAGGTATTCGGTGCGGGCGGCGGCGAGCATGTGCCGCATCTGCAACCGGTCGCCCTCCTCGGCGGCGAGGAACGCCCCGGACAGGGCGATGTTGCGGATGGAGCCGCCCGCGACGGTGAGCCGGGCCAGCAGGTCCGGGTCGATGTCCTTGAGCGGGGCCCGCGGCGGCAGCACCCGGCGCCAGATCTCGGCGCGTTCGTGCTCGGCCGGGAAGGGGAAGTCGACCACGAAGCGGATGCGGCGCAGGAAGGCCGTGTCGAGGGCCTGCTTCATATTGGTGGTGAGGATGGCGAGGCCCCGGTAGGCCTCCATCCGCATCAGCAGATAGCTGACCTCCAGGTTGGCGTACCGGTCGTGGCTGTCCTTGACCTCGCTGCGCTTGCCGAACAGGGCGTCGGCCTCGTCGAACAGCAGCAGGGCGCCGCCGCGTTCGGCGGCGTCGAAGACACGGCGCAGGTTCTTCTCGGTCTCGCCGATGTACTTGCTCACGACCTGGGAGAGGTCCACGACGAACAGATCCAGGCCGAGTTCGTTGGCGACGACCTCTGCGGCGAGTGTCTTGCCCGTGCCGGAGCCGCCCGCGAACAGCGCGGTGACGCCGAGACCCCGGCGCAGGGTGGCGGCGAATCCCCATTCCTGGAGGACGGTCGGCCGCTGCCGCACATGCGCGACGATCTCGCGGAGCACGGCGGTCTGGCGCTCGTGCAGCACGAGGTCGTGCCAGCCGGCCCGGGGCTCTGTCCGGCGGCCCAGCTCGTCCATGCCGACGCGGGCCTCCTCCAGTCCGGCCCGCCAGGCGAGTTCGGCGGCGTCCGCCCCGTCCTCGTGGGGCAGCCGGCGGCCCACGGCGGCCGCGGCGGAGCGGATCACGTGCGGCGGCAGCCGGAACTGTGCGACCAGGGAGCGCAGTTCGCCGTCGGCCAGCTCGGCCACCCCCGTGAACGCGTCGGCCCACAGGGCGAG
>NZ_JACBWZ010000917.1 GCF_013870595.1 Streptomyces sp. WELS2
CGGCATCGGCCGCGGCTACTGCGCGGCCCCCGTGCTGGACACCGCCGCGGCCGTGCTGGCGATGGAGCACGGCCTGATCCCGCCGACGCCGAACGTCTTCGACGTCTGCCACGACCTCGACCTCGTGACCGGCCACGCCCGCGTCGCCGAACCGCGCACCGCCCTGGTGCTCAGCCGCGGACTCATGGGGTCGAACTCGGCGCTGGTGCTGCGAGCCGGCACCAGGCAGTGAGCACAGCAAAGGAGGAAAGCACATGCCGCAGATCACCGTGGAAGAACTCGCCGCGCTGATGAAGAAGGCCGCCGGGGTGACCGTCAGCCCGGAGCAGCTGATGGAGAAGCCGGACACCGGCTTCGACGTCCTCGGCGTCGACTCGCTCGGCCTGCTCGGCATCGTCGGCGAGCTGGAGAACACCCACGGCACCCCGATGCCGGTCGACGCCGAACGCTGCAAGACGCCGCAGCAGTTCCTCAACCTCGTCAACACCACCCTGATGGCAGGAGCCTGACATGGCAGGACACACCCAGAACGAGATCACCATCGCCGCCCCGCTGGACCTGGTCTGGGACATGACCAACGACCTGGAGCGCTGGCCGCAGCTGTTCAGCGAGTACGCGTCGGTGGAGGTCCTCAAGCGGGAGGGCGCCAAGACCACGTTCCGGCTGACCATGCACCCGGACGAGAACGGCACCGTCTGGAGCTGGGTCTCCGAGCGCGAGCCGGACCGCGACTCGCGCACCGTCACGGCCCGCCGGGTGGAGACCGGCCCCTTCGCCCACATGAACATCCACTGGAGCTACGAGGAGGTCCCGGCCGGCACCCGGATGGTGTGGACCCAGGACTTCGAGATGAAGCCGGACGCGCCGGTCGACGACGACTGGATGACCGACAACATCAACAAGAACTCCAAGGTCCAGCTCGCCCTGATCCGGGACAAGATCGAGAAGGCGGCGGCCGGCCGGCGCCCCGCCCCGGCCCTGGCCGACTGAGCCGGAGAGCAGGAGACGACCGTGCACCAGGCCCTGATCGTCGCCCGCATGGCCCCGGGCTCCGCGCCGGACATCGCCAAGGTGTTCACGGAGTCCGACCGCGGAGAGCTGCCGCATCTCGTCGGGGTGGTCCGGCGCAGCCTCTTCCAGTTCGGCGATGTGTACATGCACCTCATCGAGTCCGAGCGCGAGCCCGGACCGGCCATCGCCAAGGTCACGTCGCACCCCGAGTTCAGGGAGGTCAGCGAGCGGCTGTCGGCGTACGTCAGCGCGTACGACCCCGAGACCTGGCGGTCCCCGAAGGACGCCATGGCCCGGCGCTTCTACGTCTGGGAGCGCGACGCCGGAGTCTGAGATCCCCGTCCGGAGCACCGGTGCCGGGCCCGCGTCGGACGCGGACCCGGCACCGGTGTGCCGTGGGGGAGCGCTCTCACCCGCGCACCGTGCAGTCGAACGCGTGCAGGAACGGGTTGACCGGGCGGATGTCGCCGACCTCCAGGCCCGCCGCCCGCAGCCGGCCGGTCATGCTGGCGGTGGTGTGCTTGGCCCCGCCCACATTGAGCAGCAGCAGCAGGTCCATGGCGGTGCTGAACCGCATGGACGGCGTGTCGTCCACCAGGTTCTCGATGACGACGACCCGGGTGCCGGGACCGCCCGCCTCGACCACGTTGCGCAGCAGCCGGGCGGTGGATTCGTCGTCCCACTCCAGGATGTTCTTGATGATGTAGACGTCGGCCTTGACCGGGACGGCCTCGCGGATGTCACCCGGCACGATCCGCGTCCGGCCGGCCAGGTCGCCGCCCTCGCGCAGCCGGGGCAGCGCGTTGTCCACCACCCGCGGCAGGTCCAGCAGATAGCCCAGCATCGCCGGGTACTTGTCGAGCAGGCTGGCCACCACGTGCCCCTGCCCGCCGCCGAGGTCGGCGACCGAGTCGCTGCCGGACAGGTCGAGCAGCGCGGCGACCTCCCGGGCCGACTGCTCGCTGGAGCGGGTCATCGCCTGGTTGAAGACGTCCGCGGACTCCGGGGCGTCCTCGTTGAGGTACTCGAAGAACTCCTTGCCGTACAGGTCCTGTACGACGTCGCGGCCGGTGCGCACCGCCCGGTCCAGCCGGGGCCAGGCGTCCCAGGTCCACGGCTCGGTGCACCACAGGGCGATGGCGCGCAGGCTGTTCGGGTCGTCCTCGCGCAGCAGCCGGGACATCTCGGTGTGGGCGAAGGTGCCGTCGGGCCGCTCGGCGAAGACGCCGTAGCAGGACAGGGCGCGCAGCAGCCGGCGCAGCGGCCCCGGCTCGGTGTGCACGGC
>NZ_JACBWZ010000918.1 GCF_013870595.1 Streptomyces sp. WELS2
GGACGGTTCGGTGGACCCGCACAGCAACGAGTTCTGGGCGCAGAGCGACCTGACCCTGAAGACGTCCGCGCCGCTGGAGTCGCTCACCGTCGAGCTGAGGATCGCCCAGACCGGCGGGGTCTCCTCCACGGGCGCCTGGCGCTCGCTGCCCGAGGCGGACTTCACCCAGGGCGTCGCGGAGCGGGGCGGGTTCGTCGTCTACACCTGGACGCTGAAGCCGGGGCGTACCGTGCCGGCCGGCGAGTGGGTGTTCGCCGGGCAGTACAACCACGCCCGCGGCGGGCGGGACGCGAAGGACGACGGCTACGTCATGACCGGGGCCGCCGGCGGGCACACCTACACGGTCACCGGCGACTTCGCCCCGCACGACCGCTCCTAGCGCCCGCCGGCCCGGGCGTCAGGAGACGAAGTACGTCGGGTTCGGCAGCTTGTAGGCGCGGTCGGCGTAGCCGCCCCCGAAGTCCGAGTACTGGTCGCCGAAGTTGGCGATGATGTCGTAGCCGAGGTCCTGCTCGATGTGCTTGCGCGTGGCGGACTTGAACTGGACCGTGGTGCACTTCCAGTTGCCCGGGGTGGCGCAGTCCTTCAGGTAGGCCGGCGGAGCGGCCTTGTCCTTGAGGAACATGTGGGCGGTGTCCAGGTTGACGTCGGCGCCGACCTTCTTCAGGTTCGCCACCGCGGCGGCGCGGCGGGCCTCGCCCAGACCGGTGTTGTAGAAGACCTCGACGCCCTTGGAGGCGGCGTAGCGCACCAGTTCCGGGCTGCCGAAGACGGCCGGGCGGTCGGCCCGGTCCACGTACGCGTTCCAGTCGGCGTCGTTGTACGTGTAGTTGGTGCGCTTCTCGTAGTCCAGGCTGAGCAGCAGCGTGTCGTCGACGTCGAAGACGACGGCCGGCTTCTCGCCCCGGCGGTGCGCCTTGCGGGCGGCCTTGTCGATGTAGCTCTTGGCGTCGGCGTCGATCCGCGCCAGGTCCCGGGCGTACGGGCTGTCCGGGGACGCCTGGTAGACGCCGTTCGCGTCGACGGTGGTGCCGTAGTAGGTGTCGATGTCCTTCACCAACTGGCCGATGTTGTACGGCTCGTGGGTGGAGTCGGCGGTCGACTGGCCGGCGGTGGCCGCGCCCGCGCCGTACAGCGCCGCGCCGGCGACGGCACAGGCGGCGCCGGCCGCGAGGATCCCGAGGGACTTCCGCATGGTTCTCCGATCCGGTGGATGAGAGTGATGTACCAGGTCGGAGACTGTCTACGCGCATCACATCGCCACCGCGAGCCCTGTTACCCGATCGATATGCGAGCCGTTTCCCGGGGACGCCAGTCGCCGAGGTAGGCGGCGGGGGTGTGCCGCGCGGCCTCGGCGGCGGTGAGCTGCGGCCGGTTGGCCGGTACGGTGACCTTCGCGCCCGGCCCGAAGTCGCGGTACTCGCCGAAGCGCATGGACTGCCACGGGTAGGCGTCCCGCATGTCGGCGTAAGGGGCCACCGGGTCGATGCCGGGCCCGATGACGCTGTCCCGGACGACCAGCGCGGGCCATGCCGTGGTCTCGTTCGACGGCACCCACGGCCGGGCCAGCTTGTACGCCCCGTCCGGCGCGCCGGAGGTGAACCGGCAGCGCACGGCGAGCATGCCGTGCGGGTTGGCCCGGGCGGTGGAGGGCGCGAAGACGAAGCCGTAGGGCGGTGCGGACAGGTCGGTGCGGTCCAGGGTGTGGAAGCGGCAGTGCTCGTAGACGGCGGTGGCCCGCCCGAAGACGAAGTCGACGTCGCCCTCGATGTGGCAGTGCGCGTAGTACTGCCGGGCGAAGGCGGACAGGGCCATGGAGTCGGCGTACAGGGTGTCCTGGTGGCCGAGGAAGCGGCAGTGCCGGAAGGCGCTCCGGTCGCCTTGCGCCTTCAGGGCGACGGCCTGGGTGCCGGTGGTGCCGGGGTGGCCGGCGCGCAGCCAGTCGTTGGCGAAGGTGATCCGGCGGGCCGTGAAGCCGTCGGCCTGGACGGTGGCCGTGGCCGAGCCGCTGGTGCCGTGGGTGCCGCCGCCGGGCTTGGGGGTGCCGGCCGCGTTGTCGTAGACGATCACCACGTCCCGCGGGTCCTCGGAGGCGCCGATCCAGGTCATGTCCGTACGGTCGGCGTCGACGGTGACCGTCTCGCGGTAGGTTCCGGGGGCGATGACCAGGGTCCGGCCGCTGCCGGTGGCGGCGGTCACCGCGGCCTGGACGGAGGTGAAGTCGCCCCGGCCGTGCGGGTCGACGTACAGGGTGCCCGGGGTGCGGCGGCGGCCTGGGGAGCCGTGGCGGCC
>NZ_JACBWZ010000919.1 GCF_013870595.1 Streptomyces sp. WELS2
CATCCGGTGCCGCGCCATGGCTCACACCGGTTCGGGCTGCGGCTCCGGCCGGGGCGCCGGCACGGGCTTCGGTTCCCACCGCGAGGTGGTCCGCAGATAGCCGTAGAGCACCGAGAGCATCGCCAGGATGACGAGCGGACCGAACAGCCAGGGAAGCCGGGCCATCTCCAGGGGCAGATAGCGGTACGCCAGCAGGAGCGCCACGAAGACCGCCGTGCCGTGGGCGACCAGCCGGGTCCCGGACCGGTCCCAGCCGCGTGCCTGCGAGCGCAGCGCGGCCTCGATCGTGAGCGTGAACACCACTCCGGCCACGATGTCGGCTCCGTAGTGGTAGCCGAATCCCAGGGTCGCGGCGAGCGTGGCGACGAGCCAGAACGCGCCTCCGTACCGCAGGATTCGCGGACCCTTGCGGGAGTGGATGAAAATGGCGGTGGCCCAGGCCGTGTGCAGGCTGGGCATGCAGTTGCGGGGGGTGATCCCGTCGTACAGCATCGGGTGCGGTGTGGTGACCGGTGTCGGTGTGTGCGGCCACAGGTTGGCCGCCGCCCACTCCAGACCGCCGGTGCCGGAGGCGCCCGGACCGTAGGCGAAGATCGGTCCGACCACGGGGAAGATCATGTAGATGCCCGGGCCGAGCAGACCGATCACCAGGAAGGTGCGCACCAGGTGGTGGCGCGGGAAGCCGCGCTCGCTCGCCACGTTGCGCAGCTGGTACAGCGCGACGACGACCGCGGCCACCGCGAGCTGCGCGTAGACGTAGTCGAGCAGGTGCGTGCCGACCGGGCCGCTGGCGTTCACCAGGCGGCCGACCAGCCACGACGGGTTGCCCAGCGCGTGGTCGGCGGTCGCCACGTACTGATCGAGCACGGTGGGCCGGGCCTTCGACGTGATGAGCAGCCAGGTGTCGCCGGTCTTGCGGCCGGCCATGAGCAGCATGCCCAGTCCGACGCCCTTCAACAAGAGGGCACGCTCCTGTCCCGTGCGGCGCGTGACGGCGATGACCGCGGAGCCCAGGAGCACCCACAGCGCGCCGTTGCCGAAGGGGTGGCCCTCGTCGAAGTCGTAGTGGAAGCCTGACGCCCATCGCACCAGCAGGAAGACGACGTCGATGCCGACCGCGGCACCGGCGGCGATGAGCCGTTGCCGCCAGGTGAGGACCACCATCATCAGGCCCATGCTGGCGTACAGCAGGAATCCCGACTTGGGCGGATAGACGAGCTCTCGCGCCTCGGTGGTGAGCGGTCCCCGCAGGCCGTAGTGCCGTGCGGTGATCTCCAGTGCGACCAGGAAACCCAGAGTCGTCACAGCTGCGACGGCCCAGAGGATCACCCGTGGTCGGCGCCACAGGGGGACCTCGGTTCCGCCCTTTATCCGGGTAACTACCCGTGTTGGTATAGGTATCAATTCTCTGGCCGATTTGTTAGTTGTTGTCTATTTGGCGAATTTTCGCGCTGGTTAGTGCAGTTTTCCGATGAAATGACGGGCGTTGGGTGCGCTCGTCATGAGTTCGATCATGTTAGCCGAGTGATGCGGCCGGGGTTTGCCTCTTACAGGCCGTCTTTTCTCGTGGGGTGATCTCCTCGGCTCCCGCCACCAGGGGGGAGGCGGCCCGCACGCGTCCGCGCGGCGATAACGTGGTGTCACGCATCACGAGGTGACCGATACCGACACCGCCGCCGTGATGGGCAGCGGCGATGTGCCGGTACTGTCCACCCCGCGCCTGATCGCGTGGCTGGAGGCGGCGACCGTGCGGGCCGCCGCGCCGTTCACCCGGGCCGGCCAGACAACCGTGGGGACCGAGATCCGTGTCAAGCACCTGCGCGCCTCCCGCGTGGGGGCGCGGGTGCGGGTGAGCGCCGAGCCGCCGCCGGTGGACGGCCGGCGCCTCACCTTCCCGGTCCGCGCCGTCGACGACTCCGGCCACCTCGTGGCGACCGGCGAGATCGACCGGGCCGTCGTCGACCGCGCGCGGTTCCTCTCGGGGGCATCCGCGCGGGAAGAGGACCACCGAAGGGGCCCACGGAACCCGACCTTGACCTCAAGGGCACTCGAGGTAACACAGTCACGGTTCATGACACGTTTCCGGGATCTCCGGCACCCTTCGGCCGGCACGACGTTGATGAGCGAATGGCTCACCGGAACCGCCGAGCGGTCCCGCACGGCCGCCGGCGCCCTGCTCCACGAGTGGGCGGCGGCACCGGCGCCCCCCGGACGGCTGGCGCAGCACGCCTTCCTCTCCCTGGACGGCGCCGGCCTCTTCTTCTACGCGCAGTGGACCAGCGATGAGGCGC
>NZ_JACBWZ010000092.1 GCF_013870595.1 Streptomyces sp. WELS2
GAAGCGGATGCCGGTCGCCCGGCCACGCGGATCGCCGCGTCGATGATCCGCTGCCGGCGCCCGGGGTCGTGACGGCGCGCCATCAGTGCGCCGCCCCGCCCAGGTTCAGCACCACCACGCCCGCGATGATCAGCAGGATCCCGCCTGCCTTGGCCGCCGTCAGCCCCTCCCCGAACAGCAGCAGCCCGAGGACGGCGATGGCCGCGGTGCCGGCCCCGGACCAGATGGCGTAGGCGGTGCCGATCTGCACGGTCTTCAGCGTCCGGGCGAGCAGCGCGAACGACACGACGTACCCCACGGCGGTCACCAGCGAGGGCCCGAGCCGGCTGAACCCCTCGCTGTACTTCATCGCCGTCGTAGCGGTGACCTCGGCCGCGATGGCACCCGCGAGCAGCAGATATCCCATGTGTACGAGCGTACACAACGGCTGGATCCGCCCCCACGCGGCGAGGCATTGGGCATCATGAGGGTCCGGTCGCGCACATGGCAGGTGAGGAACATGGGGGAAGAGGCCAGGTATCCGGAGTTCGGTGCCGCGGTGAAGAGCCTCGTAGCCGATTCGGGCCTCACGCTCGACCGCATCGCCGCGGAGTCCGTCAGGGCCCGCCGCACGCGACTCACCCGTACCACCCTCAGCAGCTGGCAGACGGGCCGGAGCCGGCCGCGGGACTGGGCGGCCCTGGCCACCCTCCTGAGCGTGGTCAGGGAGCTCTCCTCCCTGCCGCCGGACCGCGTCAGGGAGGATGCCTGGGGCGCCCTGTACCGCAAGGCGACGGCCCACGACGCGCCGCCGCCGACTACGTCGCCCGCCAGTCCCACGCGCTCCTCGGCGGCGGAGGCCGACCCCGTCCTCCTCGGTGTCCGGCGAACCAGCGAGCCGGCCGGGCACGGACCCCTGCCTCCCTATGTGACACGGGACGCCGACGCCGGAATCGACAGGGCCCTGGCAGCGGCGGCGGAGACCGGCGGCCTGGTGCTGATCCGCGGCGACTCGGCCAGTGGGAAGACCCGTGCCGCCTTCGAGGCCCTGGTCCGCGTCCTGCCGGACCGCCGTCTCCTCCAGCCCCGGCGTCACAGCTCCTTCGGCCCGTGCGTGGAAGCCGCCCGTGCCTCGGCGCGGCGAGGCGAGCACTGCGTGGTCTGGCTGGACGATCTCGAGCACTACCTGGGCCCCGCCCAGCTCGACGAGGTCGCGCTGCGTCAGCTCGTGCTCTGCGGGACCGTGCTCATCGCCACCATGCGGCTCTCGGAGCACCATCGGCGTGCGCCCCGGACGACGGGAACGGCCAAGGGCGACGACGCCTACGCCAGGATCGACCTCAGCGACCCCGTCCTCAAGGCGGCCGACGTCATCGATCTGCCACGGAAGTGGAGCGACGGCGAGCTGGCCCGCGCCGGAGAACAGACGGACCCCCGGCTGCGCGAAGCGCTCGCCCATCACCGGCGCTACGGCATCGCCGAATACCTGTCCGCCGGACCTCACTTGTGGGACCGCTGGCGCAACGCCCGTTACGCGGGCGGCAACACGCGCGGACACGCGCTGGTGAGCGCCGCGGTCGACCTGGCCCGCGCGGGCCTCGGCCCCGTGCCCATCGGCCTCGTCGCCTCGCTGCACACCGCTTATCTCGCGGACGAGGAGAGCGCGATGCTCATGCCCGAGCCGCTGGAGGAGGCCGTGGCATGGGCCACGCGGGATCCGCTCGGGGTGAGCCGGCTCCTGATGCCCGCCGGGAAGGATCTGTGGCGCCCGTTCGAGTACCTGGTCGACAGGGTGGCGCAGCTCCCCGACGCGCCTCCGGTACCGGACTCCGTCCGCGAGGCCGCCGTACGCCACGCGAGCTCGGTCCACGAACGCTACAGCGTGGGGGTCTCCTGCTTCGAGGCCGGGCGGAAGGACATGGCGTTCCGCGCCTTCCTCCCGTCCGCGGAATCGGGGCACGTCGACTCCATGCTGTACGTCGGCTCGATCCTGCTGGACCAGGGCAAGGAAGCGGCGGCGGAGATCTGGTGGCGTCGTCTGGCCAGGGCCGGCAACACCCACGGCATGCTCAACCTCGGCGTGCGCCACTCCAGGAAGGGGAGGCACAAGAAGGCGGAGAAGTGGTGGCGGCGGGCCTACGAGGACGGCCTGCCGGACGCGGCGGCCAGACTCGCCCAAGTACACGAGGACCGTGGCGAGCAGGAGGAGGCGGAGCGGCTCTGGAACCTCGCGCTCGAAGCAGAGGTCCCGGATGCCTTCTTCCGCTTCGGCCTGCTGGCCGGGCAACGGGAGGACCACGCCGAAGCGGAACGGCTCTACCTCGAAGGTGCGAGGCGCGGGCACCGGGAGTCGACCACCAACCTGGCCAAGCTCTACTACTTCGTGCAGAACCGGCCGGACGAGGCAGAGAAGCTCTACCTCATCGCCGCCGATGCCGGGGACAGCGTGGCGATGCGCGCGCTGGGGCTCATCACCGAATGGCGCGGGCGGATGCATCCCGCGAACGAACCCGCGGAGGAACGCGAGCAAAGGTTCGCAGCCGCGCTGGGCCGCCTGTTCGAGGACGCCGAGCGGGAAGGCAGGTGGGACACCGCGGCGAAGAGCGCCAAGGCCTGGTACCAGCGGGCCTTCGTCCACGGTGACCTGCTCTCCCTCCGCCTCTTGGGGAATCTGTACCATCGCCGCGGCAAGTACGGGAAAGCCCACAAGTGCTACCGCCGGGCAGCCGAGTTGGGCGACCCGGCTTCGGTCGCCTATTTCAACCGGCCGGTACTGGCATACACCGAGCCGCTTGACGTCCCTTCCACCGACGAGGAGGGGGACGGGCCGTGGGTGCCGAGTCCGCGCACCCTGCGCGTGCTTGAGGCAGCGCTGAACATCGAGGCCGACATGTTGGCCGAGGGGCTGCGGAGACTGGGGGAGGAGCCGGTCACGGCCGACCGGTGGACCGGGGGCTGCTTCGACGAACTGCCCGCACAGACCTGGGACCAAGGGCTGGAGTGGCGTCGCCTGATGATCCGCGCCTTCGACGACCTTGCCGACGACATCAAGGCCGGCGGTGTCCCCCGTCCTCGCTGCACCGGGGAGGAAATGGCACTGCACCTGGCCCTTGAACATGCCGCTGCGATCACCGACGACGCCCCGGACCTCGCCGAAGAGTTCACGGAGGGCCTGCCCGAACAGCCGGACGACTACGACTGGTTCGCCTGCAAGGACCTCCTGTTCGAGGACCACGACGTCCTGATGCTCTACGAGCCCTGGATGGAGGGGATCGAGAATCCCGACAACGCGGTGAACCGGCACTTCGACATGGTGCACCTGCGGCCGGACGACTGGTTCGAACCCTTCCGTCCGGACGACGCACGCGACCCGGACCGTCCGTCCCGGTACTGATCCGGACCGCCCCGGATTTCCCGTCCACCCTTCTTGACCTGCGACAACCAGCCGCCGAGGGGTTCGGGCACCGGCCGGACACCGCCGCGTGGGGGTTCGATCGTCCCGTCCTTCCACCGCACCCCGTCGAAAGGCCGGCCGTGTCCCTGCCCGAGTTGCTCGTCGTCGTGATCGTCCCGTTGGTCTTCACCGTGGTCCTGCTGGTGGCCTTCCTCGCCGCACTGCGGGGGCTGCGGGGGGACCAGCGCATCGCCGCCTTCCGGGTCTTCGTCCGGGCGCTGCGGCGATGACAGCGTGAAGGCTCCCTGGAGCGTCTCCAGGGAGCCTTCACACAAGAGGGGTGCCGCGGTTCAGACGTTGAAGCCCAGCGCGCGGAGCTGCTCACGGCCGTCGTCGGTGATCTTGTCCGGACCCCACGGCGGCATCCAGACCCAGTTGATGCGCAGCTCGTTGACCAGTCCGTCGGTGGCGGACTTGGCCTGGTCCTCGATGACGTCCGTCAGCGGGCAGGCCGCCGAGGTGAGGGTCATGTCCACGGTCGCGATGTTGGAGTCGTCGATGTGGATGCCGTAGATCAGGCCCAGGTTGACGACGTCGATGCCCAGCTCGGGGTCGACCACGTCCATCAGGGCCTCGCGGAGCTCCTCCTCCGAGGCCGGCTTCATCTCTGCGGTGTCGGTCATGCCGTCTTCCTTTCGGCGTCGGCGCCACCCAGCGCCTGGGCCGTCGCGTCCTTCCACGCCATCCAGCTCAGGAGGGCGCACTTGACCCGCGCGGGGTACTTGGAGACCCCGGCGAACGCGACCGCGTCCTCCAGGACCTCCTCCATCGCGTCGTCGGGCTCGATCCTGCCCTTGGACTGCATCAGCTCCAGGAAGGTCTCCTGGATCCGCTGCGCCTCGGCCAGGTCCTTGCCGACCAGCAGCTCGTTGAGGACCGACGCGCTGGCCTGGCTGATCGAGCAGCCCTGGCCCTCGTACGACACGTCCTCGATCGTCGTGCCGTCGTACTTCACGCGCAGGGTGATCTCGTCGCCGCACGTCGGGTTCACGTGGTGCACCTCGGCGTCGCCATCCCTCAGACCACGCCCGTGCGGGTTCTTGTAGTGGTCCAGGATGACGTCCTGGTACATCGAGTCCAGCTTCACCTTGTCAGCACGCCTCTCAGCCGAAGAAGTTCCGTACGTGCTCCAGGCCGTCGACCAGAGCGTCGATCTCGGCCGGCGAGGAGTACAGATAGAACGACGCTCGCGTGGTCGCCGGAATTCCGTAGCGGAGGCAGACCGGACGCGCGCAGTGGTGGCCGACCCGGACCGCGATGCCCTGCTCGTCCAGCACCTGGCCCACGTCGTGCGGGTGGATGTCGCCGAGCGTGAAGGAGATCGCCGCGCCCCGGTCCTCGGCCGTCGTCGGACCGATGATCCTCAGGTCGGGCACCTCGGCCAGGCGCCGCACCGCGTACTCCGTCAGCGCGTGCTCGTGGGCGAGGATCTTTTCCATGCCGATCGAGTTCAGGTAGTCGATCGCCGCGCCGAGCCCGACCGCCTGGGCGATCGGGGGCGTGCCCGCCTCGAACTTGTGCGGTGCCGGGGCGTAGGTGGAGGAGTGCATCGAGACGGTCTCGATCATCTCGCCGCCGCCCAGGAAGGGGGGCAGGTCCTCCAGCAGCTCCTGGCGGCCCCACAGCACGCCGATGCCGGTCGGGCCGCACATCTTGTGACCGGTGAAGGCCACGAAGTCGGCCTGGAGCGCCTGCACGTCCAGCGGCATGTGCGGGGCGGCCTGGGAGGCGTCGATGCACACCAGCGCGCCGACCTCCTGGGCACGCCGGATGATCGTCTCGACCGGGTTGACCGTGCCCAGGATGTTCGACACCAGCACGAAGGAGACGATCTTCGTCTTCTCCGTGATGATCTCGTCGATGTTCGACAGGTCCAGCCGGCCGTCGTCCGTGAGGCCGAACCACTTCAGCTTCGCGCCCGTGCGCTGCGCCAGCAGCTGCCACGGCACGATGTTGGAGTGGTGCTCCATCTCGGTGATGACGATCTCGGTGTCCTGGTCCACCCGGTAGGGCTCGTCGGCCCAGCCGAGCATGTTCGCCACGAGGTTCAGCGACTCGGAGGCGTTCTTGGTGAAGATCACCTCGTCGCGGCTGGGCGCGTTGACGAACTCGGCGACCTTGTCGCGCGCGCCCTCGTACAGCGCCGTGGCCTCCTCGGCGAGCACATGCACACCGCGGTGGACGTTGGCGTTGTAGCGCTCGTAGTACTCGCTCAGGGCGTCCAGCACCTGGCGCGGCTTCTGCGAGGTCGCCGCGTTGTCCAGGTACACGAGCTTCCTGCCGTCGTGGACGACTCGGTCCAGAACGGGGAAGTCCTTGCGGATCGCCTCGGTGTCGAGGAGGCCCGGCAGCTGTGTCACGCGGATGCGCCACCCTTCACGTATGCCTCGTAGCCCTCGTTCTCCAGCTTGTCCGCGAGCTCGGGGCCGCCGGACTCGACGATGCGGCCGCCGGCGAACACGTGGACGTGGTCGGGCTTGATGTAGCGCAGGATGCGCGTGTAGTGAGTGATCAGCAGGGTGCCGACCTCGCCGGTCTCGCGGACGCGGTTGACGCCCTCGGAGACGATGCGGAGCGCGTCGACGTCCAGACCGGAGTCCGTCTCGTCGAGGATCGCGACCTTCGGCTTGAGCAGCTCCAGCTGGAGGATCTCGTGGCGCTTCTTCTCACCGCCGGAGAAGCCCTCGTTGACGTTGCGCTCGGCGAAGGACGGGTCCATGTTGAGGCGCTCCATGGCCTCCTTGACCTCCTTCACCCAGGTGCGCAGCTTCGGGGCCTCGCCGCGGATGGCGGTGGCGGAGGTGCGCAGGAAGTTGGAGACGGAGACGCCGGGGACCTCGACCGGGTACTGCATCGCCAGGAACAGGCCGGCGCGGGCCCGCTCGTCGACGGACATCTCCAGGACGTCCTCGCCGTCCAGGGTGACGGTGCCGCCGGTGATGGTGTACTTCGGGTGACCCGCGAGGGAGTAGGCGAGGGTCGACTTGCCGGAGCCGTTGGGGCCCATGATGGCGTGCGTCTCGCCCTGCTTCACGGTCAGGTCGACGCCCTTGAGGATCTCCTTCGTGGCGTTGTCGGCCTCGACGGTGACGTGCAGGTCTCGGATTTCAAGCGTTGCCATGGGTGCCTCAGGACTCCTGGGTGAGGGAGACGAGAACGTCGTCCCCTTCGATCTTTACGGGGTATACGGGGACGGGGCGCGTCGCCGGAAGGCTGTCGGGCTTGCCGGACCGCAGGTCGAAGCGCGAGCCGTGCAGCCAGCACTCGATGTGGCAGTCGTCGACCTCGCCCTCCGACAGCGAGACGTTCGCGTGGGAGCAGATGTCGTGGATCGCGAACACCTCGCCCTCGGTCCGCACGACCGAGACCGGCGTGCCGTCGATCTCCACCCGCTTCGGGGTGTCCTCCGACAGCTCGCTCAGCCCGCAGACGCGTACGAAGGTCGTCATGCGACCGAGGCCTCCAGCTCCGTCTCGATCCTGGCGATCAGCCGCTCCTCGATGTCGGCGACGCCGATCTGCTGGACCAGCTCGGCGAAGAAGCCGCGGACCACCAGACGGCGGGCCTCGTGCTCCGGGATGCCGCGGGCCATCAGGTAGAAGAGCTGCTCGTCGTCGAAGCGGCCGGTGGCGGAGGCGTGGCCGGCGCCGACGATCTCGCCGGTCTCGATCTCCAGGTTCGGCACCGAGTCGACGCGGGCGCCGTCGGTGAGGACCAGGTTGCGGTTCATCTCGTAGGTGTCGGTGCCCTCGGCCGCGGCCTCGATGAGCACGTCACCGATCCAGACCGCGTGCGCTTCGTCGCCCTGGAGCGCGCCCTTGTAGACGACGTTGGACTTGCAGTGCGGCACGTTGTGGTCGACCAGGAGGCGGTGCTCCTGGTGCTGGCCGGCGTCGGTGAAGTACAGGCCGAGCAGTTCGGCCTCGCCGCCGGGGCCGGCGTACGACACGCGCGGGTGCAGGCGGACGACGTCGCCGCCGAAGGTGACGACGACCGACTTCAAGGAGGCGTCGCGGCCGACGAGGGCGTTGTGCTGGGCCACGTGCACGGCCTTGTCGTCCCAGTCCTGCACGGAGACGACGGTCAGCTTGGCGCCGTCACCGAGGAGGTAGTCGACGTTGGCGGCGAGCACCGCGTCACCGGTGTGGTCGATGACCACGACGGCCTCGGCGAACGCGCCCAGCTCGATGACCTGGTGGCCGAAGCGGGTGCCGCCCTCGCCGCGCACCGTGATGCGGATCGGCTCGGTGAGGACGGTCTCCTTCGGCACGGTCACGACCGAGGCCTTCTCGAAGGACGAGTACGCCTGGGCGGCGACGCGGTCCACCGGCGTGCCCGCCTTGCCGAGCCGCGCGTCGTCGCGGCCGACGGTCTCGACGGTGACGCCCTCGGGGGCCTGCACCTCGACCGTGACGCCCTCGCCGGTGGCGGTGGCGGTGCCGTCGTGCAGCCCGCGCAGCCGCTCCAGCGGGGTGAACCGCCACTCCTCCTCGCGGCCGTGCGGGACCGGGAAGTCCGCCACGTCGAAGGACGGGGGCGCGCTCATGCGCGAGACGACGGTCGACTCCGCGGCGACCGCGATGGAGCCCGCGGTGGTGGAACCCACGGGGATGTTCTGGGCCTCAGCCATGGCTGTCGTATTGCTCGCTTTCTCAGGTCAGTGGCTTGACGGGGGACTGCCGGCGGTCAGCCGACCGCGCCCTCCATCTGCAGCTCGATCAGCCGGTTGAGCTCCAGCGCGTACTCCATGGGCAGTTCCTTGGCGATCGGCTCGACGAAGCCGCGCACGATCATCGCCATCGCCTCGTCCTCGGACAGACCGCGGCTCATCAGGTAGAAGAGCTGGTCCTCGGAGACCTTGGAGACGGTGGCCTCGTGGCCCATGGAGACGTCGTCCTCGCGGACGTCGACGTACGGGTACGTGTCCGACCGGGAGATGGTGTCGACCAGCAGCGCGTCGCACAGCACGTTGGACTTGGAGCCGGAGGCGCCCTCGCCGATCTCGATCAGACCGCGGTAGGAGGTGCGGCCGCCGCCGCGCGCCACGGACTTGGAGACGATGTTGGACGACGTGTTCGGCGCCATGTGGACCATCTTGGCGCCCGCGTCCTGGTGCTGGCCCTCGCCCGCGAAGGCGATGGACAGGGTCTCGCCCTTGGCGTGCTCGCCCATCAGGTAGACGGCCGGGTACTTCATCGTCACCTTGGAGCCGATGTTGCCGTCGACCCACTCCATGGTCGCGCCCTCGTAGGCGACGGCGCGCTTGGTGACCAGGTTGTAGACGTTGTTCGACCAGTTCTGGATGGTCGTGTAACGGCAGCGGGCGTTCTTCTTGACGATGATCTCGACGACCGCGGAGTGCAGCGAGTCGGACTTGTAGATCGGCGCCGTGCAGCCCTCGACGTAGTGCACGTAGGCACCCTCGTCGACGATGATCAGGGTCCGCTCGAACTGGCCCATGTTCTCCGTGTTGATGCGGAAGTAGGCCTGGAGCGGGATCTCGACGTGCACGCCCTTCGGCACGTAGATGAAGGAGCCGCCGGACCACACGGCGGTGTTCAGCGCGGCGAACTTGTTGTCGCCGGCCGGGATGACCGTGCCGAAGTACTCCTTGAAGAGCTCCGGGTGCTCCTTCAGCGCGGTGTCGGTGTCCAGGAAGATGACACCCTGCTCCTCCAGGTCCTCGCGGATCTGGTGGTAGACGACCTCGGACTCGTACTGGGCGGCGACACCGGCGACCAGGCGCTGCTTCTCGGCCTCCGGGATGCCCAGCTTGTCGTAGGTGTTCTTGATGTCCTCGGGCAGGTCCTCCCAGGACTCCGCCTGCTTCTCCGTGGAGCGCACGAAGTACTTGATGTTGTCGAAGTCGATGCCCGAGAGGTCGGAGCCCCAGTTCGGCATCGGCTTCTTCTCGAAGAGCTTCAGGCCCTTCAGGCGCAGCTTGGTCATCCACTCCGGCTCCGACTTCTTGCCGGAGATGTCGCGGACGACCTCCTCGCTCAGGCCGCGCCTGGCGGAGGCACCGGCCACGTCCGAGTCGGCCCAGCCGTATTCGTACTTGCCCAGGCCCTCCAGCTCAGGGTGGGCAGTCTCCGTGGGGAGAGTCATGCGGGGTTCCTCCCGGCCGTGCTTGCAGGTGCGTCAGTGGAAATCTTGGGGATGAACGTCGTGCAGACGCCGTCGCCGTGCGCGATGGTCGCCAGTCGCTGGACGTGGGTGCCCAGCAGCTCCGCGAAGATCTCCGTCTCCGCCTCGCACAGCTGCGGGAACTGTTCCGCGACATGGGCGACCGGGCAGTGGTGCTGGCAGAGCTGCTCGCCGACCGGTGCGCTGCGCGCCGTAGCAGCGTACCCGTCCGCGCTCAGGGCCTTGGCCAGTGCTTCGGCGCGCTTGTCGGGGGTCGCCGACTCGATCGCCCGGCGGTAGGAGCGCGCCTGGGCGGCGACCCGGGCCCGGGCGAAGGCGGCGACCGCCTCGGGGCCGCCCTCCCGTTCGGCGATCCAGCGGAGCGCGTCCGCGGCGAGCTTGTCGTAGGACTGGTCGAAGGCGTCCCGGCCGCAGTCGGTGAGCGCGAAGACCTTGGCGGGGCGGCCACGCGTGCGCGTGCCGTACACCCGCTGTTCGCGGGCCTCCACGACGTCGTCGGCGACCAGGGCGTCCAGATGGCGCCGGACGGCCGCCTGGGTCAGTCCCAGCCGGCCGGCGAGTTCGGCGACGGTCGACGGCCCGTGGTCCAGGATGGAGCGCGCGACCCGGTTGCGCGTGGAGCGCTCACCGGTCGCTAGCTCCTCCTGAGGGGCCCCCGTGGGGGTCTCCCGAGCCTCGCCGACGTTTTTCACAACGCCATTGTTGCGTAATTCCGCGGGGCCTGACAAGCGAGGTCCGGATCATCAGGCGGTGCCCTGTGTCACTTAGGTATACCTAATGTGACCTGGGGAAATGATCTTCCGCCGATCATTCCAAATGGTCATCATGGCCGAACCGGTGGCGCCGCGGAGTGCCGTCCGGAAGACTCGCGAACCATGCCCGCACCCCCTCCCACCGGCCCACTTGTCACCCGGGACACCCTCGCCACGGATCTGCGCCTGCTCGGCGTCGAGAACGGCGAGATCCTGCTCGTGCACTCCTCGCTCAGCTCGCTCGGCTGGGTGAACGGGGGCGCGGTCGCGGTCGTCCAGGGACTCCTCGACGCCCTCGGCCCCGCCGGCACCCTCGTCGTGCCCACCCAGACCGGCGACCAGTCGGACCCCGCCCTGTGGGAGAACCCGCCCGTGCCCGGGGAGTGGTGGGACCGGATCCGCGCCACCATGCCCGCGTACGACCCGCTCGTCACCCCCTCGCTCGGGGTCGGCGTGATCCCCGAGACCGTGCGGACCTGGCCCGGCGCCCTGCGCAGCGCCCACCCCCAGACCTCCTTCGCCGCGCTCGGCCCCCGCGCGCGGGAGATCACCGAGGGCCACGCCCCGGACTGCCGGCTCGGCGAGGAAAGCCCGCTGGCGAAGCTGGAGGAGCTGGGCGCCCGGGTGCTGCTGCTCGGCGCGGGCTACGGCTCCTGCACCGCCTTCCACCTGGCCGAGTACCGGATACCCGCCCCGCGCGTGGAGGTCGGCCGGCCCGCTCCCGGCGGGGGCTGGGAGACGGTGGTCGAGGTGTCGATCAGCTCGGACCGGTTCGACGAACTCGGGCGCGACTTCGAACGGGACCGGCCGGTCGTCCGCGGCCGGGCCGGCGGCGCGGACGCCCGGCTGTTCCCGGTGGCGGACGCCGTGGCCTACGCCGGGCGGTGGCTGGAGTCGCACCGGCCACGGGAGGGGGACATCCCGTACCCGCCCGTCTGAACCGCGTGCCCTCTCCCTACACTCGGGCCCATGCGAAGTGAGCCCGTGGTCCAGGTAGCGGCCCTGGTGAAGCGGTACGGCACGAAGACCGCGGTGGACGGCCTCGACCTGGTGGCCCGGCCGGGCGTGACCGCCGTGCTCGGCCCGAACGGCGCCGGGAAGACGACCACGGTCGAGACCTGCGAGGGGTACCGGAGGCCGGATTCCGGCACGGTGCGCGTCCTGGGCCTCGACCCGGTCCGGCAGGCCGCCGAGCTGCGGCCCCGCGTCGGCGTGATGCTCCAGTCCGGCGGTGTGTACTCCGGCGCCCGCGCCGAGGAGATGCTCCGGCACGTGGCGAAGCTGCACGCGCACCCGCTGGACGTGGACGCGCTGATCGAGCGGCTGGGGCTCGGCTCCTGCGGGCGCACGAGCTACCGGCGGCTCTCCGGCGGCCAGCAGCAGCGGCTCGCGCTCGCCATGGCCGTCGTGGGCCGCCCGGAACTGGTGTTCCTGGACGAGCCCACCGCCGGCCTGGACCCGCAGGCCCGCCGGGCCACCTGGGACCTGGTGCGGGACCTGCGCGCCGACGGCGTCTCGGTGATCCTCACCACGCACCACATGGACGAGGCCGAACAGCTCGCCGACGACGTGGCGATCATCGACGGCGGCCGGGTCATCGCCCAGGGCTCCCCGGAGGAGCTGTGCAAGGGCGGCGCCGAGAACACCCTGCGCTTCACCGGCCGCCCCGGCCTCGACATCGGCTCGCTGCTCAAGGCGCTCCCGGCCGACTGCACGGCCGCCGAGCTCACCCCGGGCGGCTACCGGGTGGTCGGCAAGGTCGACCCCCAGCTGCTGGCCACCGTGACCTCCTGGTGCGCCCAGCACGGGGTGATGCCCGACCGGATCTCGGTCGAGCGGCACACGCTGGAGGACGTCTTCCTGGAGCTGACCGGCAAGGAGCTGCGCTCGTGACCACGGGTACGTACACACCGAAACCCGGAGCCGCCCCGCTCCCCCGCATGATCGCGGCGCAGGCGGCGCTGGAGACGAGGATGCTGCTGCGCAACGGCGAGCAGCTGCTGCTGACGGTCGTGATCCCGACCCTGCTGCTGGTGCTCTTCAGCTCCGTCGACATCGTGGACACCGGCAAGGGCGAGGCGGTCGACTTCCTCACCCCCGGTGTGCTGGCGCTGGCCGTGATGTCGACGGCGTTCACCGGGCAGGCCATCGCGACAGGCTTCGAGCGCCGCTACGGCGTGCTCAAACGGCTCGCCTCCTCGCCACTGCCGCGCTGGGGCCTGATGACCGCGAAGACGGCGTCCGTGCTGGTCACGGAGGTCCTCCAGGTGGTGCTGCTGACCGTGATCGCCTTCGCGCTGGGCTGGTCCCCGCACGGCAACCCGGCCGCCGTCGTGGCTCTGCTCGTCGTCGGCACCGCCGCCTTCTCCGGGCTCGGCCTGCTGATGGCGGGCACCCTGAAGGCGGAGGCGACCCTGGCCGCCGCCAACCTGGTCTTCCTGCTGCTGCTGGTGGGCGGCGGGGTGATCGTGCCACTGGAGAAGTTCGGCTCGGCGGGCGAGCGGATCCTGGGCCTGCTGCCCATCTCCGCCCTCTCCGACGGCCTGCGGGACGTGCTCCAGCACGGCGCCGGCATGCCCTGGGGCGACCTGGCCGTCCTCGCCGTGTGGGCGGTCGCCGGCCTGGCCGCGGCCGGACGGTTCTTCCGCTGGGAGTGACCCGGGCCCCGCGGGAGGCGGGATCCCGTCCGCGAATGACCCTTCCGTGAGCAGGAACACCCCCATCGGAGTGACCCTCGTGAACGCGTGCACAAGCGGCGGCCTACGATGGTGCGCGTGCCTAAGCTGAACCGCGCCGACGCCGAAGCCGCCCTGCGCAATCCGCTCGCCTTCATCGCCGCCCGCTGGACCCCGGGTGCCCGGACCGTCCGGCGGGCGGCCCTCGCCGCGCTCGTCATGTCGGTGGTCATCGTGGTCACCGGCGGCGCCGTGCGCCTGACCGGCTCGGGCCTCGGCTGCCCGACCTGGCCCACGTGCACCGACGACTCGCTGACCACCACCCGGGCCATGGGCTTCCACGGGGTCATAGAGTTCGGCAACCGCATGCTGACGTACGTGCTGTGCGCCGCCGTCGGCTGGGCGATCATCGCCGCGCGTTCCGAGAAGCCGTGGCGGCGCGGCCTGACCCGGCTGGGCTGGGCGCAGTTCTGGGTCGTCATGGGCAACGCCGTGCTCGGCGGCATCGTCGTCCTGGTCGGCCTGAACCCGTACACGGTCGCCGCGCACTTCCTGCTCTCCACCGCCCTGATCGCCATCGCGACGGTGATGTGGCAGCGCACCCGGGAGGGCGACGAGGCCCCGCGCCCGCTGGTCGGCAAGGCGGTGGCGCAGCTGGTGTGGTTCCTGGTGGCCGCGTCCGCGCTGCTCATCGCGGTCGGCACGGTGGTGACCGGGGCCGGGCCGCACGCCGGTGACTCCAGCGAGGTCGAGCGCATCCCCATCGACTGGGAGACCGTCTCCAAGCTGCACGCGGTGCTCGCCTGGATCGTGGTCACGCTGACGTTCGCGCTGTGGTTCGTGCTCAAGGCGGTCGACGCGCCGAAGGCACCGCTGGCCCGCACCCGGGAGCTGTTCGTCGTCCTGCTGTGCCAGGGCGCCATCGGCTACGTCCAGTACTTCACCCATCTCCCGGAAGCCCTGGTGGCCGCCCACATGCTGGGCTCCACGGTGATGTGGATCTGGGTGCTGCGGGTGCTGCTGGCGCTGCGCGAGCGCCCCGAGACCCCGCAGGACCTGCTCCTGACGGACACGGCGGCGGCCTACCTGGGCGCGGGCTGGCTGCTGCTGG
>NZ_JACBWZ010000920.1 GCF_013870595.1 Streptomyces sp. WELS2
GCGGCCCGCCCGCTGCCCGGCAACGGCTACAAGGTGGACCTGATCCGCAACCTCACGGTGACCGTCCTGACCGAACTCGCGGAGGAAGCCACCCGATGAGCACCGCCACCACCACGACTTCCGTACACACGCCGTCCGTCGGCACCGGCCACACCCGCGTCGAGGGACGGGACAAGGTCACCGGATCGGCCCGCTACGCGGCCGAGGTGCCCTTCGCCGGTCTCGCCCACGGCTGGCTGGTGCTGTCCACGATCGCCCGCGGCCGGATCCGCGCCCTCGACACCGACCCCGTCCTCGCCATGCCGGGCGTCCTCGCCGTGCTGGACCACCGCAACGCCCCGCAGCTGAACACCGAGTACATCGGTCTGCTGGGCACGCGGCCCGACCCGACCTGCGCCGTCTTCCAGCACGACCGGGTGCCGCACCTGGGCTGGCCGGTGGCGCTGGTCGTCGCGGAGACGCCCGAGCAGGCGAGGGAGGCCGCCGAAGCACTCGTCGTGCACTACGAACAGGAGCCGCACGACATCGAGTTGACGGGTGATCACCCCGGCGGCCGGCCGGTGGACGGCCATATGCCGGCGGTGACGGAGAAGGGCGACCTGGACGCCGAGCTGGCCTCCTCGGCCTTCGTCGTGGACGCCGAATACACCACTCCCGAAGAGCACCACAACCCGATGGAACCCCATGCGGCGACCGCCCGCTGGGACGACGGACGGCTGGAGGTGACCGACTCCAACCAGGGGGTCACCTGGGTCGCCGGCGAACTCCAGAACCTCTTCTCACTCGACGCGGCCTCCGTGCACGTCCGCTCCGAACACGTCGGCGGCGGCTTCGGCAGCAAGGGGGTCCGGGCCCACCAGGTGGCCGCCGTGATGGCCGCGACCGTCCTGCAACGGCCCGTGCGCGTGGCCCTGACCCGGCGACAGATGTTCGCACTGGCCGGCCACCGCAGCCCCACCGTCCAGCGCGTCCGGCTCGGCGCCGACGCCGGCGGACGGCTGCGCGCACTGGAGCACCGCTCCGTCAGCCGAACCTCCACCATGTACGAGTTCGTCGAACCCAGCGCCGGGGTGGCACGGGTGATGTACGACGCCGACGCCCACCGCACCGCCAATCACGTCGTGCCGCTCGACGTGCCGTCCCCGACGT
Organism: Streptomyces sp. WELS2; assembly: GCF_013870595.1. Taxonomy (GTDB): domain Bacteria; phylum Actinomycetota; class Actinomycetes; order Streptomycetales; family Streptomycetaceae; genus Streptomyces. Next base: position 1,150 of record NZ_JACBWZ010000920.1, read on the forward strand.
GGATGCGCGCCCCGGGAGAGGCTCCCGGATCGTTCGCGCTGGAGGCTGCCCTCGACGAACTCGCCGAGAAATGCGGGATCGACCCGATCGAACTGCGTCTGCGCAACGAACCCGAGAGGGGCCCGGTGTCGGGCCTGCCGTTCGCGGGACGCTACGTGGCCGCCTGCTTCCGGGAGGGCGCCCGCAGGTTCGGCTGGGCGGACCGGGACAGCCGCCCCGGAGTGCGCCGGGAGGGGCGCTGGCTGCTCGGCACCGGCACGGCGGCGGCCTCATTCCCGGCGGGCTCGGCACCGTCGACCGCGAGCGCGACCGCGCATCCGGACGGTACCTTCACCATCCGGATCTCCGCGGCCGACATCGGCACCGGGGCCCGTACCGCACTCGCCCTGATCGCCGCCGACGCGCTCCAGGTGTCCCCGGAGCGGATCCGGGTGCGCATCGGCGACAGCGACTTCGGCCCCGCGATGATCGCCGGCGGCTCCATGGGCACCCGCTCCTGGTCCTGGGCCGTCAGGGAGGCGGCCGGTGAACTGCGCGAACGGCTGGCCCTCGGCGCCGAACTCCCCGCACAGGGCCTGACCGTGCGCTCGGACACCACCGAGGCCGTCAGTGCCCTCCGCCCCGCCGAACGGCATTCCTACGGCGCGCAGTTCGCCGAGGTCGCCGTGGACGTCACCACCGGCGAGGTACGGGTGCGGCGCATGCTCGGCGTCTTCGCGGCGGGCCGCATCGTCAACCCGCTCACCGCCCGTAACCAGCTCATGGGCGGCATGGTCTGGGGAATCTCCATGGCCCTGCACGAGGAGGCGGCCCGGGACCGGGCCTCCGGTGGCGTCGTCGGCGCCGACCTCGCGGGCTATCACGTGGCCACCCACGCCGACGTTCCCCCCATCGAGATCGGCTGGATCGAGGACACGGACCCGGACGACCCGGTCGGCATCAAGGGCATCGGCGAGGTCGGCATCGTCGGCGCCGCGGCCGCCGTCGCCAACGCGGTCTGGCACGCCACCGGCGTACGCCACCGCAACCTGCCCATCCGGCCGGACCGCGTCCTGACCGCCGCCGCGGGGGCGCCGGATGCTTGACCTGGCGGGGGAACTGCACCGGTGGATCGAGGAGGGCCGCGAGTTCGCCGTCG
>NZ_JACBWZ010000921.1 GCF_013870595.1 Streptomyces sp. WELS2
GGCGGACGGCAGCCGGGCGGCCGAGGTTTCGGGTGCGCCGGGCGCCGTCGGTGTCGTGTCCGGGGCGCGCACTCGGTCCGGTGGGTGTGCCGGTAACGGTGTCCGGGTATCGCCGTACGCCCTGCCCGGTCGGACGGCCGGCGCGTGGCGCGGTGGATGAAGGCGCGGTCGCCCCAGGCCGTAACCGGCACCCGGGGTCAGGGCCGGCGGTTGCCGGCCCATCGCCTGGTCGACGGGTGGTCGTCCTTGCCGCCGGGGCACCCGTCGTACATCCGCGCGGGATGCGGCCTGCCGGTGCCGATCCCGATGGGCCGTCGGGTCCTGCTCCGTCATGCGGCACTTCGTGAGCGTCGGACGCGGGCAACGGTCAAGTCGGGGTCACGAGAGGGGGGTTGAACCAAGAATCAAAAACCTCGACGGCGCACCGGGCCGGGCCGTCGGCGAGTTCAGGACAGCAGGAAGTCGGCCACCCCCGCCTTGGCGCCCTCTATGAACGCGGTCATCTCGTCCATGGTGTAGATCAGCGCCGGTCCGTCCGGATCGGTCGACTGGCGTACGGCGATCCGGCCGTCGGCGAGCTTCATCGCCTCCAGGCAGTTGCCGCCGTTGCCGCCGCTCCAGGGTTTGTGCCACCCCTCGCTGCCCAGCTCCCGCGCGGGCATGCCGTTGTAGACCCGTCCGCGCGGCGTGATGCGATCCATTCACAGCTCCTTGCGGAGATCCCGGAGGATCTCCTTCGTGCGTTGTGCCGTAGCGGCCTGTGCCGCCATGCGGTCCATGACCTCCAGGTGGGTCGCCACCTCGGCGCGCGCGTCCAGGTAGACGGCGCCGGTCAGGTACTCGCTGTAGACCATGTCCGGCAGTTCGGACATGGCGAATCGGAACAGCACGAAGGGCCCGTACGTCCCCGGGTGCGGCCCGTTGGCGAACGGGGCGACCTGGAGCGTCACATGGGCCAACTCCGTGGCCTCAAGCAACTTGTCGATCTGCGCGCGCATGACCTCCGGGCCGCCGACCGGACGGCGCAGCGCGGTCTCGTCCATCACCGCCCAGAAGCGGGGGGCGTCGGGACGGGTGAGCAGGGCCTGGCGCCGCATGCGCAGGTCGACGTGTCGCTCGATGTCGTCCGGGCTGGTCTGGCCGATGGCACCGGACCTCAGCACGCCACGCGCGTAGTCCTCGGTCTGGAGCAGTCCGGGCACGAAGTGCGGCTCGTAGGAGCGGATGAGACTGGCCGCGCCCTCCAGGCTGACGTACATCGAGAACCAGCCCGGCAGGATGTCGTGGAACCGCTGCCACCAGCCGGGCCGGTTCGCCTCCTCGGCCAGCTGTACGAAGAGATCGGCCTCGTCGTCGGGGACGCCGTAGGCCTTCAGCAGCAGTTGCAGGTACGGGATTTTGAGGGCGACCTCCGCCGTCTCCATGCGACGGACGGTGGCGGGGGCGACGTGGAGGACCCGGGCGGCCTCCTCGCGCTTCAGCCCGGCGCGTTCCCGCAGGTCCTGCAGGCGCCGGCCGAGGACCACCTGGCCCACCGTCGGCGCGGACCGCGGTTCGCTCACGCTCCCACCTCCACCGAAAGCCTCCACCGAAAGTTTCCCGACAGCCCTGCGGCGCCATTCGAAGGTTCATTCGAAGACCGGGCCCGATCTCCGACGACTTTCAATTGGCGCCGCGCGAGGTGCTGTTGCGAGCAGTGTGCCACGCTCCCTGACATAGTCCACAACACTCTGCATTTTTCAGAGTGACTCTTGCCAAGTGTCCGCGACGGGGCGATAGTGGCAAGCGTGATTCCGTCCGCGCCTTTAGGAACAGACGCCGCCGTCGGCCGTGCCGGCCTCGGCGCCGAGGGGGGTATCCCCGCGCGAGCCGGTTCGGGCCTGGTGGAGGGGGCAGCCCTCCAGGGAGGCGCCACCGGACGCAGGTTCCGCTTCGAGCTGGCCGCACATCCGGGTTCCGTCGCCCAGGCGAGACGTCTGACCCGGGCCCGGCTGTCCGGCTGGGCGGTCTGCGCGGACACCTGTGACAGCGCGGCCCTGGTCATATCCGAGCTGGTCACCAACGCCATCGTGCACACCGCGAGCAGCCGGGTCGTGTGCGAGCTGCACGACCACGACGACATGGTGCGCATAGCCGTCCGAGACGAGGGCTGTGCTCCTGGCGAGCCCCACCCGTCCCCGCAGCGACCCGACGAGGAGCACGGGAGGGGGTTGCTTCTCGTCGACGCGCTGTGCCGGGCCTGGGGCGCCCAGGAGCACGGCCCCGGCCTGCTGGTCTGGGCCGAAC
>NZ_JACBWZ010000922.1 GCF_013870595.1 Streptomyces sp. WELS2
TCGGCGCTCGGCGCCCCCCGCAACTCCCGGAGCCCGGCGTCCCCGCGGCTCCCGCCGCTCAGCGCAGCCCGTCGAAGGCGACGTCCAGATGGCGGGGCCCGCGCAGCACGGCGTTCTCCCGGTACGGCGGCGGGTCCTCCACCAGGCGGGGGTTCTCCAGCCGCCGGGCCAGCTCGGACAGCGCGATCTGGGTCTCCAGACGGGCCAGCGGGGCGCCGAAGCAGCTGTGGATGCCGCTGCCGAAGCCGAGGTGCCGGATGTCCCCGCGGTCCGGGTCGAACCGGTCGGGATCCTTGAACCGCTCCGGGTCCCGGTTGCCCGCGGCCAGCATCAGCCAGATCCGCGAGCCCTTCGGGATGGTGACCCCGCGCACCTCGATGTCGGTGATGCAGGTGCGCTGCGGCACCAGCTGCACCGGCGGTTCGTAGCGCAGCAGCTCCTCCACGACGGGGACCGACAGCCCCGGGTCCGCGCGCAGCCGCCCGAGGACCTCCGGGTGGCGCAGCAGGGTCAGCATGCCGTTGGTGATCAGGTTGACCGTGGTCTCGTGACCGGCGATCAGCAGCAGCACCGAGGTGCTGAGCACCTCCATCATCGTCATGGAGCCGTCCGGGCCCCGGCTCTTGACCAGGTCGGACAGCAGATCGTCGCGGGGTTCCCGGGCCCGCTCCTCGACCAGCCCGGACAGATACATGCCGAGCCGCATCCGCGCCTCCTGCGCGGTCTGCCGGTACTCCGCCTCCTGGGGGCCGCCCGGCCTCTTCTCCGGGTCCAGGCTCGCGACCAGCGGGTCCACCCAGGTGCGGAAGGTCGGCTCGTCCTCCCGGGGCACCCCGAGCAGTCGGCAGATCACCGTCACCGGGAAGGGGTAGGCGAACTGGTCGACCAGGTCGACTTGGCGGGCGTCGCCGAAACCGTCGATCAGCTCGGTGACGATCTCCCGCATCGCGCCGCGCATGCCCTCGATCCGGCGCGGCCGGTGCGGCGGCCCGAACCCGGTGTTGGCGATGCGGCGCAGCCGGTCGTGCTCGGGCGGGTCCAGCCGCAGGAACGACGGCGGCAGCCCGCCCGTCTCCTCCGGCTCGCCCGGTCCGTCCGCACCGGCGGCGGCCAGATTCGTGGCGTCGGAGCTGATCCGCGGATCGTGCAGCAGCGCCTCGATGTCGTAGTACGAGCTGATGAGGTACGGGCCGTCCTCCTCCTCGTGGAGCACCGGTGTGCGGCGCAGCTCCGCGTACAGCGGATAAGGGTCGGCGCGGTTGCCGAAATCGGTGATCTGGCGGGCCAGCGAGGCGTGCGGCATGGCGGTTCCTTGACAGCGTCGGGACCGGCGGGTCAGTGCCGGGTGGGGTGGAAGACCAGCTGCTGGTCGGCCGGCGAGTAACCGCTGAGGGTCACCATCGGGCCGTGGGTCGGCAGCGACGGGTCCGGGAAACCGGCCGGCACCGGCTGCCGGCCCTCCGGACGGCGGTCCAGTGTCGGGAACTCCACCGGGAACGGCGCGCCCCGCTCGATCTGCCGCTGGTAGAACTCCAGCCAGCGCGCGTTGTCGAAGGTCACGGCGGCCACGACCCGCCCCTGGTGGCCGTAGACCCCGACGAACCGGCGCTCCGCGAGCGAGCCCTGCGTGATCATCAGCTGTTCGCCCATGGGCGGTACGCCGACCGACTTGATGTTGACCCCGAACATCGACGACCAGAACGCGGGCATCCACAGGTGCGGGCGCCGGTCGGAGCCGTCGCAGATCATGTTGTGCGCGGCCGTCTCCGCCTGCGCGACGGCGTTGCCCCAGTGCTCCAGCGACAGGAACTGGTAGCCGAACAGCGCGTGCGGTGAGCGCGCCACGTCGCCCGCCACGAAGACGTCGTCCGTGACGATGCCCCGGAAGTCGAAGGCCCGGCAGCCCGCGTCACAGGCGACGCCCCGCGGCCCCGCGCCCAGCCCCGACCCGGTCAGCCACTCGGTGTTGCGCAGCGACCCCAGCGACACCACCACCACGTCCGCCTCGACCACGCTCTCGTCGGACAGGTGGACGGCCCGCACCCTGCCGGCCGTGTCCCCCTCCAGGGCGGTCACCGTGACATGGGTGCGCAGGTCCACGCCGTGTTCCGTCGCGAGATCCGCCGCGACCGAGCCGACCACCCCGCCGAGCGCGCCCACCAGCGGCGCCCCCGCCCGCTCGGCCATGGTGACCGGCAGGCCCATCTCCCGGCAGGCCGAGGCCACCTCCGAACCGGCGAACCCGGCGCCGATGACGAACACCCGCCGCGGCCCCGCCCGCAGAGG
>NZ_JACBWZ010000923.1 GCF_013870595.1 Streptomyces sp. WELS2
GGCGCCGAGGACGACGCAGCCGACCACGGGGTTGGGGCTGGTCCGGCCGAGCGCGGTCGCGGCCAGCTCGACGGCCCGGCGCATGGCGGACCGCTCCTCCGGTGAGGCGAGGCCCGCCGCGTTACTGTCTGGCGGTTCGTGGTGCCGTGTCACACCGTCTCCGCAAGCCGGAAGCCCATGGCGTAGATGTCGCGGTCGTACCAGCCGTGCCGGCGGCGGGTGCGGGCCAGGTCGCCGAAGCGGGTGAAGCTGCCGCCCCGGGCGATGCGGTACGTGCCCCGGGTGACGGCCAGGTCGTCGGCGACGGCGCTGCCGCCGGGGTAGGGCCGGTAGTCGTCCGCCGTGTACTCCTCGACGTTGCCCGCCATGTCGTGCACGCCGAAGGGCGAGCGTCCGGCCGGGTGGATGCCGATCGGAGTGGTGGACAGCGGCCCGTGCTCCACGGTGTTGGCGCGGTCCGGTCCGAACGCGTCTCCCCAGGGGAACTCCCGGCCCTCGGGTCCGGCCGCGGCGTACTCCCACTCCGCCTCGGTCGGCAGCCGGAAGGCGCGGCCGGTGCGGTCGGCGAGCCAGGCGGCGTAGGCGTCGGCGGCCTCGGGCGGCACGGTCCACACCGGATGGTTGCCGAGCCCGTCGGGATAGCCGCCGAAGCGCCAGGAGGTGGGCAGCGCGGTGCTGCCGGTGTCCTCCAGGAACCGGCGGTACTCGGCGTTGGTGACCGGGTGCAGGGCGATGCGGAACGCCGGCAGGTCGGCCTCGTACACGGGGCACTCCTTGGCGATCCAGTCCTCGATCACCCCGGCGTGCCGCCAGCGCGCGGTGACCCGGGCGACCTGGTCCGCCGCCAGGCCGAGGCGCACCCGGGCGGACGGGATGTCGGCCATGGGCGGGTCCTCGGGGCGGATGCGGGGGTCGCCGATCAGGCCGAGGACGGTGCCGGCGGCGAACCGGCGGGCGAAGGACTGCCCGGGGTCCTCCGCGACCGCGACGAGGGCTTCGGCGGGCACGCCGAGCAGGTCGCGGTGGTCGCGCAGCGGTGCCGGTGGGGTGCGGGCGACGAAGGCGTCGGGCAGCCCCATCGCGGCTCGATCGGAGAGGGTGTTGGGGTTGGCCATCACCGGGGTTCCGGTCACGGGTTCCTCCCGTCGGTGCTCGGCGCGGACACCGCCGGATCGCCGGCGGTGAGCGGGGCGGTGGGGACGGCGTCGGCCACCGCGCGGTAGCCGGCGTCGTTGAGGTGTATGTGGTCACCGCCGTCGAAGACGGCGCGTACCCGCTGCGGGTCGGCGGGGTCGCGGACGGCCGCGTCGAAGTCCGCGACGGCGTCGAAGTCCGGGCTGGTGCGCAGCTCGGCGTTGAGGGCGACCCGCTGCCGCTCGGCCTCGGCCGTCCACAGCGGCGAGTCCTTGAACGGGGTGAGCGTCCCGACGACGACGGGGATGCCGCGCGCGTGCAGCCGCTGCGCGAGGGAGCGCAGCCCGGTCAGCACCTCGTCGGCGCTCGCGAACGGGGCGAGCTGGAGGTCGTTGATGCCTTCGTACAGCACGGCGGCGCGCACCCCGGCCTGGTCGAGCACGTCCCGGTCGAGCCGGCCGAGCGCGCTGGTGCCGCGCTGCGGACGCTCGGTCCCGGTGCCGTCGCGCAGCACCCGGTTGCCGCCGATCCCCTTGTTGAGCACGCCGATGCCCCGGGTGGCGGGGTCGGCGGCGAGACGGCGGGCGAAGGCGTCGGTCCAGCGGCCGTTGCCGTCGAGGGTGGAGCCGGAGCCGTCGGTCTGGGAGTCGCCGAGCGCGACCACGGTGCCGCGGGTGCCCGGTCCGCGCACATCGACGCCGGTCAGGAAGAACCAGGAGGTCTCGCTGCGGGTGAAGGCGTCCGCGCCCTGGTCGCCGGTGTGGTCCCCGGGTTCGGAGACGTAGTTGGTCTGCTGGGCCAGCCAGTGCCAGGTGGCCGGGCCGGTCGGCCGGGGCAGGTGCACGCTCACCAGCAGGTCCGCCCCGGCGGGGGTGTCGTAGGGCAGCGGGTCGCTGACGGCCTGCGCGCCGGCGGGCACGGTGGTGCCGACGGCGCCGCCGAAGGTGACGGAGCGCAGGCTGCCGGGAACGGCCGTCGCGGAGGCGGACGACTCGGCCCGGCCCACCGTGACGCGGCCGAGCACGAGGTCGCCGGTGCCGTGCGCGTTGGACAGCCGCAGCCTCAGCTCACCGCCGCCCACCGAGGTGTGCACGATCATGCGTACGGTGCGGTCGTCGATGCCGGTTTGGGAGATGCCGTCCGGCGCG
>NZ_JACBWZ010000924.1 GCF_013870595.1 Streptomyces sp. WELS2
ACGCATCACGCGGGCGCTCTCCGGCTGCGCGCCGGCACTGCCGCGTCCGTAGCGCGGGCCGCGGTTGTCGTCGGACCATCCCTCGGGCCAGTCATTCATGCGCACCAGTGTGCCGGGCGCCGAGGTGTGCCGGACAAGTGCTGTCGGAAAATCAGGGCGGCGCTGTTGCGAAGCCGACACAAATTCCGCGAATGCGCCGTCGGCATAAGGTGGAGGGCATGACAGACCAGGCCACGGAAGTGGAAATGGAGATCCCGGGCAAGCCCACCTCCGCCTCCCGCACCACCCTCAGCCACATCATGACCCACAACGACACCAACCTGCTGGGGACGGTGCACGGCGGAGTGATCATGAAACTGGTCGACGACGCGGCGGGCGCCGTGGCCGGCCGGCACTCCGGAGGGCCCGCCGTCACCGCGTCCATGGACGAGATGGCGTTCCTGGAGCCGGTGCGCGTCGGCGACCTGGTCCATGTGAAGGCACAGGTGAACTGGACCGGCCAGACCTCGATGGAGGTCGGCGTCCGGGTCCTCGCCGAGCGCTGGAACGAGTCCGCCCCGCCCACCCAGGTCGGCTCCGCCTACCTGGTCTTCGCGGCGGTCGACGCCGACGGCAAGCCGCGCCGGGTGCCGCCGGTCATACCCGAGACCGACCGCGACCGTCGCCGCTACCAGGAGGCGCAGATCCGCCGCACCCACCGCCTGGCCCGCCGCCGCGCCATCCGCGAGCTGCGCGAACAGCGAGCGGCGGAGGGCTTCGACGACTGAACACCCCCCACCGCACGCCCCGGGTATCCGACCGGCTCGCCGCCCTCCGGCCCGTGCGGCTCACGGGCCGCGCCGCCACATGGTCGGGGCAGGTCACCGCGTCTCCGCCGCGCGGTACGGCCGGCCGGCTCGCCATCCCGCCGCCCCCACCTCTCAGCACACCACCTCGTTGCCCCGCAGCACGCTCTGTTCCGGGCGGCTCGGGTCGTCGAACCGTACTCGGCGGACGTCCTTGAAGTCGGCGCCGGCCGTGACCTTCAGCAGTGGCCCCTGACCCGGCACCGCGCGCAGCTCGCTGCCCGGCAGGGCCGCGGCCAGGGAGCGGGCGGAGCGGTCCCAGCGGGGGTCGTAGAACACCAGGGTGTGCGGCACGTGGGCGGGGGCCGTCACCGGCCGGTGTGTGGTGGCGAAACCGGTCGCGGCGAGCGCCGCGTCGACCCGCTTGCCCAGCCCCACCGTGCCCGTGCCGTTCGCCACCTGCACCCGGATCGTCTCCGGCGCCACCTCCACCGGCACCGGCGCGGGCACCCGGGAGCGGCGCGCGCGGTCCTCGGTCAGCGGCTTGTCCTCGCGGACCGCCGCGAACAGCTTCTCCGCCTTCGCCGGGTCCCACCTCAGCGTCGAGCCGATGCCCTTGACCTGGTAGTTCAGCTGCCCGATGGGCACGGTGGTGAACTCCGAGGAGGACGGCGAGAAGTTCCGCATCGCCCGGCCGAGGTCGAGCAGCTCGTCGGTGCCGAAGCCCGCGTCCGCGCGGACCGAGCCGAGCACCGCCCGGGTCACGTCCCGGAACCGCATCGGGTTCAGCAGCACCCCCGAGGAGGTCGTCTTGTCGATCAGCGCGGCCAGGAACCGCTGCTGCCGTTTCATCCGGCCCAGGTCGCTGGCCCCGTCGACGTGCCGGGCGCGCACGTACTGAAGCGCCCGCCCGCCCCGCAGCGTGTGCCGTCCGGCGGCGAGGTCCAGCCCGGTGTACCGGTCCTTCAGCGGGGTCGGCGTGCACACCTCGACCCCGCCGAGCACGTCCACGGTCCGCATGAAGCTGGTGAAGTCGACCTCCAGATAGTGGTCGATCTTCACATGGGTCATGTTCTCCACCGTGCGGATGGTCAGCTGCGGGCCGCCCTCGGCGTAGGCCGCGTTCAGCCTGACCGGGTGCGGGCCGTGGCGCCGCCCCGAGTTCTGGTCGGTGTGCGCCGGCATCTCGGCGTAGGAGTCGCGCGGCAGGCTCACCACCGTCGCCCGCTCCCGGTCGTCGGCGATGTGCACGATCATCATCGTGTCGGTGCAGTGGCAGGGCTGGCCGCCCAGCCGGAAGGCGCGCCGGTCCCGCTCGCTGATCTTGTCCCGGGCGTCGGTGCCGACCAGCAGCACGTTCATGCCGTGCCCGCCCCGGGGCCGGTTCTTCATGTCCTTGAAGGCGTCGATCCGCGCGATGCCCGCGTCCAGGCTGCTGACCACCGCGTGGCCGATCCCGGCGGACGCGAGCACCACGACCGACAGGGTGGTGAC
>NZ_JACBWZ010000925.1 GCF_013870595.1 Streptomyces sp. WELS2
CGGGTGGTCGTGCGAGGCTATGGAGCGCTCGCGCCAGTACTTGTCCCACGGCCAGCAGGTCGCCACCGAACTGCTCTACATCCCGGCGGCCTCGGTGCCCGGCCTGACCGCGATCGACGCCCCGTCCGGCACGGCACGCGCGCGTGCGGTGCGGCGGGAATCACTTTGCCCGCGACCAGCGCGGATTCGGGAATTCCGACACTTTCGCCGTCCCGGCGTGTGATCATGAGCACGCCACCGTCCCAGGATGTGAGAACACCCACCGTGTCAGTGAACTTCTCCGGTCCGGCACCGGGTTCGCCCAACCGCCGTACAGAGACCCGTTTCCCCACGTCAGCGGGGGTGATTCGGACCTCCAGGCGTCCTGTCGCCGAGATTTCCACCGGTGAGTTCACCCCTCCTGTTCGGATCATGCTCCGGAACGGAGATACTAGGGGCGGGCATCGACGACGCCGCGCTCCCGCGCGCCAGGCGGCGGGCCTGAGGAGGCCCGCCAGCGCCCTATCGAGGAGGAACGACAGCGTGACCTACGTCATCGCGCAGCCTTGTGTCGACGTCAAGGACAAGGCGTGCATCGAGGAGTGCCCGGTCGACTGCATCTACGAGGGCCAGCGGTCCTTGTACATCCACCCGGACGAATGCGTCGACTGTGGTGCCTGTGAGCCGGTCTGCCCGGTCGAGGCGATCTTCTACGAGGACGACGTCCCGGAGGAGTGGAAGGACTACTACAAGGCGAACGTCGAGTTCTTCGACGAGCTGGGCTCGCCCGGCGGCGCCAGCAAGCTGGGGCTGATCGAGCGCGACCACCCCTTCGTCGCCGAGCTGCCGAAGCAGGGCTGACCGCCCGCCTGAGCGCCAAGCGGCCGCAACCGCGCCGCCTCGGTCCCGTACGGCCCGATCACCCCGATCAGCGCCGCACGGGACCGAGGCGTTTGCCGCACCGTACGAAAGTGAGCCACTGATCGTGTCCGCAGTCTCCGACCGGCTCCCGGTCTTCCCCTGGGACAAGCTGGAGCCGTACAAGAAGACGGCCGCCGCCCACCCGGACGGCATCGTCGACCTCTCCGTCGGCACGCCGGTCGACCCGGTGCCCGAGCTGATCCAGAAGGCCCTGGTCGACGCGGCCGACTCGCCGGGCTACCCGACCGTCTGGGGCACCCCGGCCCTGCGCGACGCGATCACCGGCTGGCTGGAGCGCCGGCTGGGCGCCCGCGGGATCACCCACCGGCACGTGCTGCCGGTCGTCGGCTCCAAGGAACTGGTGGCCTGGCTGCCCATCCAGCTCGGCCTCGGCCCCGGCGACAAGGTCGCCTACCCGCGCCTGGCCTACCCGACCTACGAGGTCGGCGCCCGCCTCGCCCGCGCCGAGTACGAGGTCTACGACGACCCGCGCGAGCTGGACCCGGCGAACCTGCGGCTGCTGTGGCTGAACTCCCCGTCCAACCCGACGGGCCGGGTCCTGACCAAGCGGGAGCTGACGGACATCGTCGCCTGGGCCCGCGCCCACGACGTCCTGCTCTTCTCCGACGAGTGCTACCTGGAGCTGGGCTGGGAGGCCGACCCGGTCTCGGTGCTGCACCCGGATGTCAACGGCGGCTCCTACGAGGGCATCGTCGCCGTGCACTCGCTGTCCAAGCGGTCCAACCTGGCGGGCTACCGCGCGGCCTTCGTCGCCGGCGACCCGGAGGTCCTCGGTCCGCTGCTGCAGATCCGCAAGCACGGCGGCATGATGACCTCCGCGCCGACGCAGGCCGCGGTCGTGGCCGCGCTCGGCGACGACACCCACGTGCGGGAACAGCGCGAGCGCTACGCGGCCCGCCGCGAGGCCCTGCGCTCGGCCCTGCTCGCCCACGGCTTCCGCATCGAGCACAGCGAGGCGAGCCTCTACCTCTGGGCGACCCGCGACGAGTCCTGCTGGACCACGGTCGCCGACCTGGCCGAGCGGGGCATCCTGGTGGCCCCGGGCGACTTCTACGGCGAGGCGGGCGCCCGCCACGTACGGGTGGCCTTCACGGCGACGGACGAACGCGTCCGGGCGGCCGTCTCCCGCCTGACCCGCTGACCGGCGCCACAACGTGGAACGGGGGTCCAGGGAAATCCCTGGACCCCCGTTCACCGGCACAGGCGGCCTCAGCCGAGCGGCAGGCCCTGCGTCGGCAGCCCCCGCGTGGGCAGGGAGTCGGTCGGCAGTCCGCCCTTGGTGAGCGAGTCCGTCGGCAGGCCGCCCTTCGTCGCGCCGACCGCGGCGTCCCCGAGGACGCCTCCCGCGGCCCCGGCCG
>NZ_JACBWZ010000926.1 GCF_013870595.1 Streptomyces sp. WELS2
TGGGCACCACCCGCCCCGGCCGCCGTGGCCGGATGGGCACCACCCGCCCCGGCCGCCGGGGCCGGATGAGCGCCACCCGCCGGTGACGCGGCGCGGTCGGCTTCCGCCGCTTCCTCCGCTGCTTCGGCTCCCTCCGCCTCCGGCGCGTCGTCCGGTATCCGGCCGGCGTGCAGGTGGGCCCACTCCAGTACGTTCAGCAGCTGCACCGGGCTCTCCACGAAGGCGAGCGTGCGGGCGAGGTGGCCGGCCTGACCGGCGCGGGGGCTCATCGGCGTACGACCGTCCCGTCGTCAGTGACCTGGATTCACACCGTGACCGGCTCGCCGGCCGCCGCGGCGATCTCGGCGTCCGCGACGACACCGGGGACCCGGCGCAGCTTCTTCATCGGGCCCAGCTCGGAGTCGTAGACCTTCTTGACGCCGTCGCCGAGGGAGGCCTCGATGGTGCGGATGTCGCGGACCAGGCGCTGGAGGCCCTGCGGCTCCACGGAGGCGGCCTGGTCGGAGCCCCACATGGCGCGGTCCAGGGTGATGTGGCGCTCGACGAAGGTCGCCCCGAGCGCGACCGCGGCGAGGGTGGTCTGCAGACCGGTCTCGTGCCCGGAGTAGCCGATCGGGACGTTCGGGTACTCCTTCTCCAGCGTGTTGATCACGCGGAGGTTCAGCTCCTCGGCCTTGGCCGGGTAGGTGGAGGTGGCGTGGCAGAGCAGGATGTTGTCGCTGCCCAGGACCTCCACCGCGTGGCGGATCTGCTTCGGGGTGGACATGCCGGTGGAGAGGATGACCGTGCGGCCGGTGGCGCGCAGGGCGCGCAGCAGCTCGTCGTCGGTCAGGGAGGCGGACGCCACCTTGTGGGCGGGCAGGTCGAACTTCTCCAGGAAGGCGACGGCCTCGGTGTCCCACGGGGAGGCGAACCAGTCGATCCCCTTCTCCTTGCAGTAGGCGTCGATCTGCCGGTACTCGTCCTCGCCGAACTCCACCCGGTGGCGGTAGTCGATGTAGGTCATCCGGCCCCACGGGGTTTCGCGCTCGATGTCCCACTGGTCGCGGGGGGTGCAGATCTCGGGGGTGCGCTTCTGGAACTTCACGGCGTCGCAGCCGGCCTCGGCGGCCACGTCGATCAGCTTGAAGGCGTTCTCCAGCTCACCGTTGTGGTTGATGCCGATCTCGCCGCAGATGTAGACGGGCTTGCCGGGGCCGACCTCGCGCGTACCGAAGGTGCGCAGACGGGACTGGGTGCTCATCAGGGGGTGTCCTTACTTGGGGAGGGAATCGAGAGAGGGGCCGAGGATCCAGCTGGCGATCTCCCGGATCGCGCCGTCACCGCCGGGGACGGTGGTGACCGCGCGTGCGGCGCCGCGTACGACGTCATGAGCGCTCGCGACCGCCACGGGCCAGCCCACGAGGGCGAAGCAGGGCAGGTCGTTGACGTCGTTGCCGACGTAGAGCACGCGCTCCGGCGCGATGCCCTGCTCCTCGCACCACTGCTTCAGCGCGAGGTCTTTGCGGTCGACGCCGTGCAGCACGGGGATCTTCAGCTTGCGTGCGCGGGCGGCGACGACGGGGTTCTGTTCGGTGGACAGGATCAGCAGTTTCAGGCCGCTTTTACGGAGGGCGGCGACGCCGAGGCCGTCACCGCGGTGCACGGCGACGAACTCCCGTCCCTCGGAGTCGATCAGCACCCGGTCGTCGGTCTGGGTGCCGTCGAAGTCCAGTACGACCGCGTCCACGTCGGCGGCGGTCGGCAGCGCGCCGGGGCGGTCCGCGTCGAAGAGCGGCGCGAGGGCCCGGGCCCGGGCGAGGTCGTGCGGGTCGTCGATCTCCAGCACCCGGGCGGGGTCGGTGCGGACCAGCTCGGTGCGGCCGAAGAAGCGGTGGCCGTGCGTGCGGAAGCCGGCCGCGTCCATGGCGTAGGCGGCGCCGGTCTCCAGGAAGTCCTGGGGGCGGTCCTGGCGGCGCGGGCGGTAGGACTTGTCGTGGTTGACGCCCACCCCGCCGTTGCCGCCCACCCCGCCGTTGCCGCCCGCCCCGCCGTCGACGGCCACCCCGTCCCCGGCCTCGATGTCGCCGTCGCGCCAGACGAAGCCGTGGAAGGGGGCGACGGTGACGGCGGTGTCGGCGCCGTGCTCGACGACCGCGGCGGCCACCCCGTCGATGTCCTCCCGCAGCAGGAAGGGGCTGGTGCACTGCACGAGCAGGACCACGTCGACGGCCGAGCCGTGCAGTGCCTCGTGGGTGTCCATGGCGTGCCGGACCGCGGCCTCCGAGGTGG
>NZ_JACBWZ010000927.1 GCF_013870595.1 Streptomyces sp. WELS2
GCCAGGCCGGACCGGAGCGGGGAGAAGTCCAGCCCCCGCTGGTAGAAGAGGGCGAACACCAGCCACACACCGCTGAACCCGACGAAGTACAGCGTGCCGATGCCGGCGCCGACGGCGTAGCCGCGCACGGTGGTGAACAGGCGAGGGTCCAGCAGCGGCTGTTCGCCCCGGGCGACGAGACGGTGCTGCCACCAGGAGAAGAGGGTGAGGAGCGCGGCACCGGCGAGGAACAGCCACCACAGGTTCTCGATGCCACCGGACTCCGCCAGTACCAGCGGGCACATCAGCGCGAGCACGCCGAGGCCGAGGACCAGCACGCCGGGCAGGTCCACCCGGCCCCGGCCGGAGCGCCGGGTGCGCGGCAGCAGACGGCGGCCGAGCAGGACGGCGAGGACGCCGATGGGAACGTTGACGTAGAAGATCCACCGCCAGCCCTGGTCCCCGGCGGCCAGGGCGAGGATGGCGCCGCCGGTGACCGGGCCGGCGGCGGAGGAGATGCCCACGGTGGCGCCGAAGAAGCCGAACGCCCGGCCGCGCTCTGCGCCACGGAACATCTGCTGGATGAGCGCGGAGTTCTGCGGGGCCATGAAGCCGGCCGCCAGCCCCTGGGCGAGACGGGCCGCCACCAGCAGCGTGATGTCGGGGGCCGCGCCGCAGGCCGCGCTGAAGACCACGAAGCCGCCGAGGGCCAGCAGGAAGATACGGCGCCGGTCCAGGGCGTCACCTAGCCGGCCGGCGGTGACCAGGGCGAGGGCGAAGGTCAGGGCGTATCCCGACACCACCCACTGCACCTGCGCCGGGGAGGCGTGCAGGTCGTGCTGGATGGTGGGCAGGGCCACCGCCACGATCGTGACGTCGAGCAGACTCATGAACCCGGCCACCAACGTGACCCACAGGGCGCGCCACCGCTGCGGATCCGGCTCGTACCCGTCCCCGCGGGTGTCCGGTTCCCGGCCGCCCGCAGCCGACGTCGACGCTGTCACGCGGACTCCTCTCCACCGAGGCCACCGGGCGGATCCACCGGGGCCACCGGTCGGACCAAGTTCCCCCGCCCCCACCGTGCACACATACCCGGCCGGTACCCCGGCCCCGCCACCGCATCCGGCCGTCGTCCGCCGGCCGGGCATCGAACGGACATCCGGCAGGACCCGCCTCGGACGACGCCCCAGGGAACACCCCCCGCCATCCGCCGTTGTCGGTGCCGGTTGGTAGAACTGCCCACGTCACCCCGCGTCCGACCCAGCTCCGGGAGCAGCAGCATGACCCTTGGCGACCACCCGCACGTCTTCCACGGCCTGCCCGTGTACACGTTCCCCGAGCCGGACCAAAACCAGGACCTGCCCGAACCGGACGGCGTCGCCTGGCGCGTCGGCACCACCGTCTACGACGCCGAGGAGGAGTGGGAGGAGGTCTTCGCCCGCTTCCTGGACAAGGTCGACACCACCCGCGTCCGCGCACTGGTCGTCGGCGCCTGGCGGGAGGCGTACGACACCGACTCCTCGTCCGTCATCGAGGCGCTGCTCGCGGCCCGGGACCGCCTCCCCGCCCTGCGCGCGCTCTTCCTCGGCGACATGGAGTCCGAGGAGTGCGAGATCTCCTGGATCAACCAGACGGACGTCACCCCGCTGCTGACCGGCTTCCCCGCCCTGGAGGAATTCGGCGTGCGCGGCGGATCGGGCCTGGGGTTCACGGCCCTGCGCCACACCGGGCTGCGCACCCTCACGATGGAGACCGGCGGGCTGCCCGCACAGGTCGTGCGCGGAGTCGGCGCGAGCGACCTGCCCGCCCTGGAACACCTCGACCTGTGGCTCGGCACGCCCGACTACGGCGGCGACAGCCAGCCCGCCGACTGGGAACCCATCCTGTCCGGGGCGCGCCTGCCGAGCCTGCGCCACCTCGCGCTGCGCGACAGCGAGATACAGGACGCCGTCGCCGCGGCCGTCGCCTCCGCCCCGGTGGTGGCCCGCCTGGAGACGCTGGACCTCTCCCTGGGCATCCTGACCGACGAGGGCGCTTCCGCCCTCCTCGCGGGGCAGCCCCTCACCCACCTGAAGAAGCTCGACCTGCACCACCACTACATCACCGAGCCCCTGCTGGACCGCCTTCGGCAGACCCTGGAGCCCGCCGGTGTCGAGCTGAACCTCGACCGGGACGACGCCGACGAGGACGTGGAGAGCGACGGCACGGTGTGGCGCTACGTGTCCGTGGGCGAGTAGGTGACCGCGGACCACGACGGCCTCCGCGCGCGCGAGGCGGGCGGCGTGCGCTTC
>NZ_JACBWZ010000928.1 GCF_013870595.1 Streptomyces sp. WELS2
ACGCGGACTTTCTGCGTGAGGGGATCGACGGGACCGTGGGCGCCTGAGCCCACGGGAGCCATCGGTCCCCACATGCCGAAGCGGTCCGGATCATCCGGTGCGTCAGCCGCCGCCGGAAGGGGCGGCCGGCAGACTGAACGCCTCCGTCACCGCACGGGCGTACGCCTTCGACGTCCGGGGCCGCAGCGGCGCCAGGTACGCGACCATGCGGGCCAGTCCGTCCGGGTCCGCCAGACGGTGCAGCTGCTTCTCCTGTACGGCGTGGGTCAGCAGTTGCTCCAGCAACAGCACCTCGGCCGGGCTGTACAGGACGCTGTGCAGGGTGAAGCGGAGGATGGAGTCCTCGTACGGGTGGCGCAGGGTCATGTGCAGGTAGCCGTGGCCGTGGCCCTTCCAGGGGCCCGGCAGGACGTGGGCCAGCCCGAACCCGTGGCCCCGGCGCGGGTACTTCCCGCCCAGGGTGACGCGCACGCCCAGCATGATCCTGGACCAGGGGACCAGCAGCCCCCCGGTGTCCGGCTCGTGCTGGTGGAGCCCTTCCTCGCGCAGCTCCACCCACGAGCCGTCCGGCCGCCGGCCGTCCCCCAGGAACCAGCGGCCGTCGATCCGCTCCAGCGGACCCAGCTTGTCGGTCATGCCCCTTATCAGATCACATGTGCGAGGAAGCGTTCGACCGTCTCGGACAGCACCTCACGGCCGTCCCTCGCCCACAACCCCTCGTTGAACAGCTCCACTTCGATGGGACCGGTGTAGCCGGCCGCCTCGACGCGGCCCCTCCACTCGCGCATGTCGATCGCGCCGTCGCCGATCTGGCCGCGGCCGTTGAGGACGCCCTCGGGCAGCGGAGTGGTCCAGTCGGCGAGCTGGAAGGTGTGGATGCGGCCCGCCGCGCCGGCGCGGGCGATCTGGGCGGGGGCCTGGTCGTCCCACCAGACGTGGTACGTGTCCACGGCCACCCCCACCTGGTCCGCCGGGAAGCGTTCGGCCAGGTCCAGGGCCTGCGCGAGGGTGGAGACCACACAGCGGTCGGCCGCGTACATGGGGTGCAGGGGCTCGATGGCGAGGCGTACGCCGCGCTCGGCCGCGTACGGCGCCAGGACCGCGAGGGCGTCGGCGACGCGTTCCCGGGCGCCGCGCAGGTCCTTGCTGAACAGCGGGAGGCCGCCGGAGACCAGGACCAGGGTGTCCGTGCCGAGCGCGGCGGCCTCCTCGATGGCCGCGTGGTTGTCGCCCAGCGCCTCCATCCGCTCGACCGGGCCGGTCGCCGTCAGGAAGCCGCCCCGGCACAGCGTCGTCACCGTCAGGCCCGCGTCACGGACCAGCTTGGCGGCCGCCTCCACGCCGTACGCCTGGACGGGTTCCCGCCACAGGCCCACGTTGCCGATGCCCAACCGGGCACAGGCGTCGACCAGTTCGGGGAGGGTGAGCTGCTTCACCGTCATCTGGTTGACGGAGAAGCGGGCGAGGTCGGGGTTCATCGGGTCACTCCGTACAGCGACAGCAGGGTCCTCATGCGTTCCTCGGCCAGTTCGGGGTCGGGGAACAGGCCCAGGGTGTCGGCCAGTTCGTAGGCGCGGGCGAGGTGCGGCAGGGAGCGGGCCGACTGCAGGCCGCCGACCATCGCGAAGTGGTCCTGGTGGCCCGCGAGCCAGGCGAGGAAGACCACGCCCGTCTTGTAGAAGCGGGTCGGGGGCCGGAACAGGTGCCGGGACAGCTCCACCGTGGGGTCCAGCAGGGCGCGGAAGCCCGGCACGTCACCGGTGTCCAGGACCCGTACCGCCTGCGCCGCCAGCGGGCCCAGCGGGTCGAAGACACCGAGCAGGGCGTGGCTGAAGCCCTGCTCGTCGCCCGCGATCAGCTCCGGGTAGTGGAAGTCGTCGCCGGTGTAGCAGCGCACGCCCTGCGGCAGCCGGCGCCGGAGGTCGGTCTCGCGCCGGGCGTCGAGGAGCGAGATCTTGACACCGTCGACCTTGTCCGGGTGGGCGGCGATCACCTCCAGGAAGGTGCCGGTGGCCGCGTCCAGGTCGGACGAGCCCCAGTAGCCCTCCAGGGCCGGGTCGAACATCGGGCCCAGCCAGTGCAGGATCACCGGCTCGGCGGCCTGGCGCAGCAGGTGGCCGTAGATCTCCAGGTAGTCCTCGGGTCCGCGGGCGGTGGCGGCCAGGGCGCGGGAGGCCATGACGATGGCCTGGGCACCCGCCTCCTCGACCACGGCGAGCTGTTCCTCGTAGGCCGCGCGGATCCCGGCGAGGTTGCCGGCGGGCAGTCG
>NZ_JACBWZ010000929.1 GCF_013870595.1 Streptomyces sp. WELS2
GTTCCTGTTCACCGGGCAGGGAGCCCAGCGCACCGGCATGGGCCGCGCCCTGTACCGGGCCTTCCCGGTGTACGCCGAGGCCTTCGACGCGGTGTGCGCCCTCGCCGACCCGGACCTGGACCGCCCGCTCGCCGAGGTGCTCGACGACGACACCGGCCCGCTCCACCGCACCGACTACGCGCAACTCGCCCTCTTCGCCACCGAAGTGGCCCTCTACCGCCTCCTGGAGTCCTGGGGCATCACCCCCGACTACCTGGCCGGCCACTCCGTCGGCGAGATCGCCGCCGCCCACGCCGCCGGGGTGCTGTCCCTGCCCGACGCCGTGCGGCTCGTCCTCGCCCGCGGCACCCTGATGGCGGCCCTGCCCGAGGGCGGCGCCATGGCCGCGCTGCGCGCCACCGAGGAGGAGATCACCCCCCACCTGGACGCTACGGTCGGCCTCGCCGCCGTCAACGGCCCGCGCTCCGTGGTGATCTCCGGTGCCGAGGAGGCCGTGGACGCCCTCGCCGCCCGCTTCGGCACCGGAAAGCGGCTGACCGTCTCGCACGCCTTCCACTCGCCGCTGATGGAGCCGATGCTCGCCGGCTTCGCCGAGGCCGCCGCCCGCTGCTCCTACGCCGAGCCCCGCATCCCCCTCGTGTCCACCCTCACCGGCGCCCTCGCCGACCCCGCGCACCTCACCACCCCCGGCTACTGGGTCGACCACGTCCGCCGGACCGTCCGCTTCGCCCCCGCCCTGAGGACCCTGCACGACCTGGGCGTGCGCACATTCCTCGAAGTCGGCCCGGACGCCGCCCTCACCGCGCTCGCCGCCGACTGCGTCCCCGGGGACAGCGTGACCATCGCCGCACTGCGCCGTGGCGGCGACGAGGAGCACGACCTGGTCACGGCCGTGGCCCGGCTGCACGCGGCCGGCACCGACGTCGACTGGGCGGCCTTCCTCGCCCCGCACCACGCCCGGCCCACCACCCTGCCCACCTACGCCTTCCAGCGCAGCCGCCTCTGGCTGGACGCCGCCACCGGCGGCAGCGGCGACGCGGCCGGCCTCGGACAGAGCACCACCGGCCACCCCCTGCTGACCGCCGCGACCGATCTGCCCGACAGCGGGGGAGCGGTCCTGACCGGACGGCTCTCGCGCGCCTCGCACCCCTGGCTCGCCGACCACGCCGTGCACGGCACCGTGCTGCTGCCCGGCACCGCCTTCGTGGAACTGGCGCTCCAGGCCGCCGAGCACACCGGCTGCGACACCGTCGGCGAACTCACCCTGCACGCCCCGCTGATCCTGCCCGAGCAGGGCGCCCTCGCCGTCCAGGCCGCTGTAGGCCCCGACCGGGACGGACAGCGGGAGCTGACCATCTGGTCCCGCCGCGCCGACACCCCCGACACCCCCGACACCGCTTGGACCCGGCATGCCGCCGGCGTCCTCACCTCCGCCGACGCCACGGACCCGGCCGGGCTCACCGACTGGCCGCCCCCGGACGCCGAACCCGTCGACCTGGTCGGCCTCTACCCCGCGCTGGCCCGCACCGGCTACGGCTACGGCGAGGTCTTCCAGGGCCTGCGCGCCATGTGGCGGCGCGGGGACGAGCTGTTCGCCGAGGCGGCCCTCCCGGACAGCGCCCGCGCCACCGCCGCCGGGTACGGGATACACCCGGCCCTGCTGGACGCCGTCCTGCACGTCAACCTGCTCGACCTGCCCGGCGGCCAGGCGGTCCTGCCGTTCGCCTGGGCCGGCGTCACCCTCCATACGCCGGGCACCGACACCCTGCGCCTGCGCCTGACCCCGTCCGGCCCCCGTGCTGCGCGGCTGGGTCGCCCTCTTCGACGCCTGGTCGCTCGCCTTCCCCGAGCCCGCGGAACACGAGCCGGCCGCCGTCGCCGAGGTCGTCTCGGCCATGCCCCAGGTGCTCTCCCTCCTCCAGCTGTCCGCCGGCCCGGTGCCGGTGGAGCAGCTGCTCGACCTGCTCCAGCAGCGGGTCACCGAGCTGCGCACCGAACGCTGCGAGGTCGCCTACGAACCCGGCACCGGACGGCCCGCCGGATCCCCCGCCCCGGCGGCCGCCGCCGACGCCCCGCTCGCCCCGCTGCTCGACTGGGCGCTGCGGGCCCTGGCCTCGGTCGGCGCCCTCACCTACGGCGGCGGCCAGGCCACCCTCACCCCGCTGGGCAGCTGGGCGGTGTGGGTCAAGCTCGAGCAGATCTGCGTGGCCGCGCAGAGCCCCGCCGGCAACATCGAGCAGTCCGCCGAGGACATGCTGCGCGGCTGC
>NZ_JACBWZ010000093.1 GCF_013870595.1 Streptomyces sp. WELS2
CCCATGGCGGCGACCAGGACGGGCACCGGCGGTTCGGCGCCCGGCACCGTGGCCGGCAGCGGGGTGGTGGCGGTCAGCAGCTCTCCGTGGAAGTCCGCGCTGCCCGTCTCCAGCAGCGGTCGCAGAGCGGTCAGGAACTCGCGGAGCCGGGCGATGGGACGCTCGTACGGGATGCCGAAGCCGGTCTCGGTGAGGTGCTTGGTGCCGAGTGCGAGCCCGAGGTGGTACCGGCCCCCGGTGGCGGCCTGGGCGGTCTGCGCCTGACTCGCGACGATCAGCGGATGGCGGCCGAAGACCGGGATCGCCGACGTGCCGACCTGGAGGCCGGGCACCTCGCGGCCGACGACCGCGGCCAGCGTCGGGGAATCGTAGGAGAACGTCTGCCCGAACCAGGCGGACGTCACCCCGGCTTCACGGGCGTCCCGGGCGAGCCGCACGGTGGTGTCGATCGGGTGCAGATGAGAGAGCGCTACTCCGATGGTCATGTAGAGGCAACCGGCCCACACGCGACCGCCATTCCGGCCGCGTGTGTCAATCTCATGACGGTCGCGGCAGGTGGCGCGTCCCCTCGCTCGGGCGGGGGCCGTCGGTGCGCAGGGGCGGGACGGCCGGCACCTCGGCGGCGTTCGCCAGGTCCTCCGCGGTCAGCCGGAACGCCTGCGGGTAGGCGGCGCGTCGTGTGCGCCGGTCCGGCTCGCTGGTCCGCCAGGTGTACAGGCAGCGCCCGCACTGCCGGACGTCCCAGACACCGGGGACGGGCGAGGAGTACAACGTGCCGACGCTCTCGTGGGCGCAGCGGGGGCAGCAGTCGGTCATGGGGATGCCTTCCTTGGTAGAAGCCTTGCTGTCGGGTGCCTCGTGCGGGTGTCAACCGCGGGCTTCGGACAGCAGGCGCTGGAGCTTCGCCGCCCAGTCCCTGGCCTCGGGGAGGTCCTTGGTGGGCGTGGAGAAGTTGCCGCGCGTGTCCGGGTGCACGGGGGTGGTGGCGTCGATGATCATCTTGCTGGTCAGGCCCGCCGGCTGGGCGGCGGGTGCCAGTTCCACCACGGAGAGGTTGGGCAGGACCACGACGTCGTCGGCCGGGTTGACCTTGGACGACATCGCCCACATGACCTGCGGCAGGTCAAAGGGGTCCACGTCCTCGTCGACGACGATGACCGTGGTGATGTAGCCGAGGCCGTGCGGGGTCGTCATGGCGCGCATGGCCACGGCCTTGGCGAATCCGCCGTACCGCTTCCTGGTGGAGATCACGGCCAGCAGTCCGTGCGTGTACATGGCGTTGACGGCCTGGACCTCGGGGAACTCCGCGCGCAACTGCTTCAGCAGCGGGACACAGGTGTTGGGGCCCACGAGGTAGTCGCACTCGGTCCACGGCATGCCCAGGTAGAGGGACTCGAAGACCGGGTTCGTGCGGTAGGAGACGCGGTCGATGCGGACGACGGGCATGCGGCGGCCACCGGAGTAGTGCCCGGTGAACTCGCCGAACGGGCCCTCGATCTGCCGCTTGCGGCCCTCGATGACGCCTTCGATGACGACCTCGGATCCCCACGGCACGTCGAAGCCGGTGAGCGGGGCGGTGGCGATCGGGGCGGGCGCGCCGCGCAGGGCGCCGGCCATCTCGTACTCGCTCTGGTCGTATCCCATGGGCATACCGGCCACGATGGCCATCACCGGGTCGTTGCCGAGGGTGATGGCGATGGGGAGGTCCTCGCCCTTCTCCTCCGCCGTGCGCAGGTGGAGCGCGATGTCGTGCACGGGGACGGGCTGTATCGCGAGCCGGTTCCTGCCTATGACCTGGAGGCGGTAGGTTCCGACGTTCTGCTTGCCGAAGTGACCGGGGTCCTCGGGGTCGCGGGAGACGACGGCCGCCTTGTCGAGGTAGAAGCCGCCGTCACCGTCGTTGAGACGGAACAGCGGGAGTACCGAGAACAGGTCGACGTCGTCGCCTTCCTGTGAGTTCTCCCGCCACGGGGCGTCCTCGCGCCGCTCGGGAGGGACGGGGAAGGCGTCCCAGCGCCGGGCGAACTCCTCCACCTGCTCCTTGACCGGGGTGTGCTTGGGCAGGCCGAGCGCGAGGGCGTGGTTGGCCCAGGAGCCGTGGACGTTCAGGGCGATACGGGCGTCGGTGAAGCCCTTGACGTTGTCGAACCACAGGGCGGGCGCGCCCTCGCCGATGCGGCCGGCGGCGTTGGCCGCCGCGGCCAGGTCGGGTTCGGGAAGCACTTCCTCGGTGATGCGCAGCAGTTGGCCTTCCTTCTCCAGCGTGCTGAGGAAACCGCGCAGGTCGTCATATGCCATGGGTACTCCGTGAAAACCGAAAGGGGGGTAAGGGCCGCCGGGGCACAAGGGCGCCGGCGGGCCGGAGGTCGGGCGCGCCGGGCGGGTCAGGAAGCCGGCCGCAGCAGTCGGGCCGCGCGCATGCCCTCCCACCTCTTGGCGGCGGGGGCGGGCAGGTCGAACTGGTCGAGGATCCGGGTCACGACGTGGTCGACGATGTCGTCCACCGACCGCGGGTGGTTGTAGAAGGCGGGCATGGGCGGCACGAGCCGCGCCCCCATCCGGCAGAGCGCGAGCATGTTCTCCAGATGGATCTCGCTCAGCGGTGTCTCGCGCGGGACGAGGACGAGCTCGCGGCGCTCCTTGAGGATCACGTCGGCGGCGCGGGCGACGAGGGTGTCGGCGTATCCGGCGCGGATGGCGGCCAGGGTCTTCATCGAGCACGGCACGATCACCATGCCGTCGGTGCGGAACGACCCGGAGGAGATGGCGGCGCCCTGGTCCTGCGGCCGGTGCACGACGTCGGCCAGGTCACCGACCTCCTTCGCGGACAGCCCCGTCTCCAGCTCGATCGTCGTACGCGCCCACGGGCTGAGGACGAGATGGGTCTCCACGTCCGGCAGCTGGGCCAGCACCTGGAGGAACCGGACACCGAACACCGCTCCGGTGGCTCCGGTCATCCCCACGACCAGTCTCATACCGGCCTTCCTTCCCGCGCGCACCGCGCTGATCTGCACTTGCGTCTTCACGCTAGGAGCCCGGTGGCGGGGTGCGGCGGTACACTCGGGACTCGCGATGGGGAAAAACGGACAGGTTGCGCGGGGGTCGGACGACATCCGGGACCTCGCCCTGCGACGCACGGCCGGTTCCCCGCCGGGACTGGAGCTGGTCGAGCTGGCGGGCCTGGCCGAGCGCGCCCGCCGGCACGGCAACGATCCGTACGCGTCTCTGCGCCCGGCCTTCCACCAGATCGTCGCCGTGCGGCCGGGCAGCCGCCTGACGGTCTCGGTGGACTTCGCCCGCTACGAACTCTCCGGCGGCGCCTGGTTGTGGATCCGCCCGGGGCAGGTACAGCGCTGGGGCACGGATCTGCCCCGGGCCCGGGGACTGGTGATCGCCTTTCCCCCGGGTTTTCCCGACACCGGGACGGCGGCGGCCTCGGTCGCCGGTCTGGCGACGGTCCGGGCGCCCCTCCAGCCGGACGCCCCACACGCGGAAGGCCTGCGCCGGGCGCTGGAGCACCTGCGATACGAGTACCGGGCCATGGCCGAGCTGCCCCTGGAATCCCACGTGCAGGTGCTGCGGCATCTGCTGGCGGTACTGCTGGTGCGCCTGGCCAGGGCGTACGGGTCCGAGCCCGGCGAACCGGCCGCCGACGAGACGTTCCGCCGTTTCCACGCGGCCGTGGAACGTGACTTCGCGGTCACCCGCCGGTTGGAGGACTACGCGGCGGCCCTGGGCTACAGCCGCCGCACGCTCACCCGGGCCACGCGGACCGCGACCGGTATGCCGGCCAAAAGGTACATCGACGAACGCGTGGTACTGGAGGCCAAACGGGAACTCGCCCACGGCCGGCTGACCATCACCGCCCTCGCCGCTCGCCTCGGCTTCACCGACGCGAGCGACTTCACCGCGTTCTTCCGGCAGCGTACGGGCACCACACCAACGGCCTTCCGGGCCACGGCCCGCGGCGCGTGACCCGGATGCCCGCACGCCATCACGGCATCCGCTGCCGGCGTTCATGTCGTGGGCGCGGGCATGAGCCGCATGGCACGCGGGCCTTCTCCGGGGGTGTCGGCGCGGCGGTGGTGCCGGGGCCCGGTCGAGCCGGAGGCCCGGGCACGCGCCGAGGGCGAGCCGGCCGTAGTGGTCGGGGGCAGGAACTCCTGGCGCCGTCCCTGGCCGGCCCCGGTGGTCACGAAGCGGACCCGTTCGCTGGTACGACCCGAGGGCCGCCGGCCGGCTCCGGCCTGGACGGTGTGATGGAACAGACCTCCCGGCCGTCGAAGGCGGGCGACAGGTCGTGGAAGCCGGGTGGCCCGCCCGGTCCACGGCGGTGGTGAGGCCGGCGCTGTCGGAGCGGTTGCAGCCGCTGTCGTAGGACCCGCCGTACACCCGGTGCCCGGCCGGTGCCGGAGTGGCCGCCGTCGCTGTCGTCGCTGTTGCCCGACCAGCGGCCCGCCTCGCCGGAGATGAAGCTGTCGCCCAATGACACCACCCACGGTGTCTATGCCGCCTTGCCCCGCGCGTGCGCGCCGCCGCCCCGCATGAGGCCGGCCGCACAGAGGGCGGCGACAGCGGCGGTCACCACCGCGACTCGCCGTCGGCCTCGTACCCTGGAAGTTGTCATACCGTCGGGAATTGCCGCGCCGGACACGGATATGTGCCGTCGGCCGTACGCCCCCTCCAACGACAGCGGCGACGGGTCGACGCGGACACACCCGGGGCCCGCACCGGCAACGGTCCCGCGGCGAGTGCGGCAAGTGCGGCGAACGGCCTGCGTTGGACGCAGCGCCCGCTCGATCGCTCCGCACCGCGACCGGCCGGGGCCGCCCGTCTCCGGGTCGCCGGTCGCGGCTGTCACGGATCCGGACGCTGTCCTGTCCTGTCGATGTGCGCGTTGCCGCACCGGGTCCGGCGCAGGTTCGCCGGGGCCCGTCGGGAAGCCGGATCAGTGAACGGAGACAGTGATGAAGATCGTGGTCGTCGGCGGTACGGGGCTCATCGGAGCGCAGGTGGTCACGCTGCTGCGCGAGCGTGGTCACGAGGCTGTGGCAGCCGCTCCCTCCACGGGTGTGGACACCCTGACCGGCGAGGGCCTGGCACAGGCTCTCACGGGCGCGGACGTGGTCGTGGACGTGCCGAACTCCCCCTCCTTCGATCCGGAGCCGGCGCTGGACTTCTTCACCCGCTCGGAGCGGAATCTGACCGAGGCCGAGAAGGAGGCGGGTGTCCGCCACCACGTCGTGCTCTCGATCGTCGGCGTCGACCAGGTGCCCGACTACGGCTACTACCGGGCCAAAGTCGCCCAGGAGGAGGCCGTACGGAACAGCGGCGTTCCCTACAGCATCGTGCGGGCCACCCAGTTCTTCGAGTTCATCGCGCCGGTGATGGACATGACCACCGAGGGCACGGAGGTGCGCCTGCCTTCCCTGCGGCTGCGGCCGATGGCCTCCGCCGATGTCGCCTCCGCCGTCGCCGAGGCGGCGCTGGGCGAGCCGTCGTACGGCGTCCGTGACATCGCGGGTCCCGAGGCCGAGCGGCTCGACCGGCTCGGTGAGATCACCCTGGCGGTGAAGCCCGACGGCCGCTCCGTCGTCACCGACGAGACCGCGAGCCCGTTCGCGGGCATGCCCGACGGGGTGCTCGTCGGTGACGACACGGCCCACCTGGCTTCCACACGCTACGAGGACTGGCTGAAGCGGAGCTGACCGTTCCTCCCCGGTCGTCGGAGCGGCTACGGGCGTCCCGTGGGCCTGCGGGCCGACCGCTCGTAGGCCCTCAGCTTTTCGGGCACCAGGATCCATAGGCGACGACGTCCGCCGACAGCACGCTCTCCAGGGTGGCGACGTCACCGTGCCGCGCGGCGGCGACGAAGGCCTCGACCAACCGTCGGTGCCGGGCCGCGTCGACGGGCTGCCGGCGCCCGGCGGACAGGCGCTTGCGGGCCCGGCTGAGGACCTGCCGCGTATTGGCCCGGCTCAGCCGGAGCACGCCCGCGATGTCGTCGTGCGCGTAGCCGAACGCCTCCCGCAGCACGTAGGCCGCCCGTTCCACGGGGTTCGGTTTCTGGAGGACCAGCAGCACGGCCAGTTACAGCGCCTCGCCGACCTGCGGGTCCACGCTGGTGTCCACGGGCTCCGGCAGCCAGGGTCCCGCGTACGCCTCACGGCGCACCCGCGCCGACCGGGCCACGTTGATCGCCAGACGCGTGGTGATCTTCGCCAGGAACGCTCCGGGATCCCGCACGGTACTCCGGTCGGCGCCCTGCCAGCGGGGCCACACGTCCTGCACCACGTCCTCGGCCTCGGACACACTGCCCAGAATGCGGTAGGCGATACCGAACAGCCGCGGACGCAGTCGCTCGAACGCGTCCGCCGCTTGATCGAGGGAGTCGCCGGTGAGCTGCTGTCGCTCGTCCATGGTGCCGATGCCTCCGCAGGTCGACCGTCGTGACCCCGGGCGGGCGACCCCGGCGCGAGGACGGCCCGCCCGCTGCGATCCTACGGCGGCCGGTTCTTCCGGGTTCGTCGCGTTGGGCCGGTTGGTGATCCATCCACGACACCGGTGGCTGTCCCGTCGGCTGGGTATTCGGTCGGCGCGCGTCAAGGCGGGCGGGTGCGGACCCGTCCGGTCCGGGCCGTGCTCCCGGTCACCAGTCCAGCGGGACGGTGGCGAGGTACTGGTCGAGCAGACCGGAGATGATCCGGTGGTCGCGCAGGGAGGGGTGCCAGTCGCAGCCGAGCCGGTCCAGGCCGGGATCGTCGTAGTACCAGAAGCCCACCCGGTCGTCCCCCCGCGCGTTGCGGTCCCCGACGATGCCCCGGGCGGTGTCGGCGAAGGCGGTGCCGGACACGGCAGTGGCGCTGACCACCAGGAACGTCCTGCTGCCGTAGCGGGCCCGCAGCTTGTCGAGGAAGCCGTGGTAGGCACTGGTGTAGGCGGCGATCAGCTCGCTCTGCGTGGCCCAGGGCTCGCCGGGGTGGAGCGGGGTCGAGAAGTCGTTGATGCCGAGGCCGATGACGACGACCTGCGGCCGCCAGGCGCGCGGCTCGTGCCAGACGTCGCCGTCGACGCTCAGCAGGGCCCGGTCGTAGTAGGTGCGGTAATCGGTGCCGGGGTCGCCGCCGTTGTAGTTGCGGACCATGCCGCGGCCGGAGAACGCGTTCTGCTGGTAGTCGGCGTCGAGCTTCCGGGCGGTGAGGGCGCCGAAGGCGAGGCCCGCGTTGCTGTTCCGGTCGACTCCTCCGTTGGCCGAGCAGTCACGCGTGCCCGAGGCGTTGCCGTACCCGGCGGTGAAGGAGTCGCCGATGAACTCGATCTGCCTGCCGCGCGCCGCGGGCGCGGGGAGGATCCTTCCGCCCCGGGCTGCGACGAACCCGCCGAAGCGGCCGACGGCCCACGGGCACTCCGTCCGTTTGACGAGCCGCACGGTGTGCTCCGTGTCGGCGAGGCCCGTGACCCAGGAGGTGGTGCGCCCGGGGGTCACCAGCGTGCTCACGGTCGTTCCGTCGATCTGGACGTCGTAGTCGTTGGCGGAGTCGTCGAGCACGATCCCGACGCCCCTGCCACGGAACCGGCCTTCGAAGACGATGCCCGGCCAGGAGTACCGCACCGAGCCGTCGGCCGCCTCCTTGACCCGGCCCACCGTCCGGAACCCGGCGAAGGCCGGGGACGGCAGGGGGCGGTGGGCGGCGGCTGCCCGGGAGGGGGTGGCCGCCGCGGTGGTGACGCCCGCGGTGACGCTCGCGGCGGCGGCCGTGAGCAGTGCCCGCCGGGAGAGATGGGGAGCGGTGCGCATGAGCGGTCCTTCCGGTCGGTGTCGGGAGATCTGCGCGTGCGACGAACAAGGGAGCGCTCCCATGATGGCGGTGCCGGTGCGGCATGGGGAGTGGCCGGAGGCGACGGGTACGGAAGGCGCCGGTGTGGCGACCCGATGCGCCGGCCGCCGTGGACCGGGCCGGCCCGCGACGGCGTCCGGCAGGGCTCTCGACTTCAATGACAAGCCCTCGTGGGTCATAGAGTCGGCGTGTGACTGACGAAGACGCCACCTTCGACATGCTGGCCGTGCTGAGCGACCCCGTGCGCCGCCGGCTGTACCGATACGTCGCCGCCGCCCCCGAGGAGGTGGGCCGTGACGCGGCCGCGGAAGCGGCCGGGATCTCCCGTTCGCTGGCCGCCTTCCACCTGGACAAGCTGGTCGAGGCCGGGCTGCTCACCGTCTCCTTCCGGCGGCTGTCCGGGCGCACCGGCCCCGGCGCCGGGCGGCCGGCGAAGCTGTACCGGCGCGCCGAGGGGGAACATGCCGTCTCCGTGCCGCCGCGGTCGTACGAGGCCGTCGGCCGGCTGCTCGCCGAGGTGCTGGAGAACGCCGGGCTGGACCGGGAACTCCAGACCGCGGCGAGGGCGGCGGGAGCGGCACATCCGGACGCACACGCCGACGACGTGGAGGCGGTGCTACGGGCCCGTGGCTACGAGCCCTTCCGGGACGGGGAGGCCGTGCGGCTGCGCAACTGCCCCTTTCACGCGCTGGCCACGGAGTTCCCCGCCCTGATCTGCGGCATGAACCTGGCGCTCATCGAGGGCCTGGCGCCCGGGGAGTGGTCACCGGCGATGGATCCGCTCCCCGGTGGCTGCTGCGTGTCCCTTTCTAAAAAGAAAACTCATTGACGATAGAAGCGGGGCCAGGCCATGCTGTGCTCATGACTGACTCTCACCTGGCACAGGTCAACATCGGCCGTATCGTCGCCCCGCTGGACAGCCCCGAGTTGGCCGGCTTCGTCGCCCTGCAGCCGGAGATCAACGCGCTCGCCGACCGGAGCCCCGGGTTCGTCTGGCGCATGGTGGACGCCGGCGGCATGGACGCGACCGGCGTCCGTCCCGACGGCAACGACGCGCTGCTGCTGTTCAACTGCTCGGTCTGGGAGTCGGTCGAAGCGCTCCGGAACTTCACGTACCACAGCGGTCACCTTCGCGTGCTGAGCCGTCGCCGGGAGTGGTTCCGCCGCATGACCGAGGCCCACCAGGCCCTGTGGTGGATCCCGGCCGGCCACCGCCCGACCGTCGAGGAGGCGATGGAGCGCATCGCGATGCTGCGCGAAAACGGCCCCGGTCCACAGGCGTTCACCTTCCGCGAGCCGTACCCGGCACCGAGCGGGATGGCACGGCTGTAGTACCGGAGCAGGCAGCGTTTGCCCTGCCGTGATGTGACGCGCGTCCCGGTTCTGCGCTGCGTGGTGCGCCGACACCCTGCCCGGGTGACAGGACAAGGACATGTACGCGAGATCGGCGATGACGAGGACGGACGATGCTTCGCATCCTCCGCCGGGCGCGCAGCGGTCCAGCGGCGTCGGCGAACGCGTCCAGGATCCGCCGGCAGGCGGGGTGGGCCGGCAGAACCGGCTGCGGATCGGTCGGTTCCGGCACAGTCGCCGGCAGGGCGCAGAGCGTCTTGCCGGCCTGCTCGCGTGCGTCGCTCCGCTCCAGGAGCGGAGCGACCTGGGCGTCCACGCGCTCACCCGCGCCGGCTGAGCGCAGTCCGGCCGGAGAGCCGACGCGCTATCACGTCGATCGCGGCCCAGCGCACCCTGGACTCCGAGGTCTTCGGCCTGCCCTCGTAGTCCCTCACCAGCCGCCGGAACAGCATGAGGATGCCGAGCATCTGCTCCACACCGGACGAACCGATGTCTCGACGGAAAGTTTGGCTCAACCCGGCTTGGCAGGCGGCTTGACGGCTCTTTGCGGGGCCGCCATGCTTCCAGTGCTTCTTCCCGCTCAACTCGTCTGCGACAACGAGCAATTGGGGGACAGCAATGAGGAAAGGTCTTCTCGCGGGAATGCTATCGGCAACCGTGCTCGGTGCCACACTGATGATAGCACCAAACGCAGCTGCGAGCACTGAGGGGGCGCTCGCCTGCAAGGGGCAATCTTGGAATCCTGCGGACGGAGGGTACGCCACACTGGTCAGCGGCAAGATGATTCCTGTCCGCTCGGGCCCCTACGCAGAATGCTCGTTCACCAACGTGCCGGCAGGCTCGGAGTTCTCGCTCGACTGCAAGGACTACAACGATCTGAACAACCTCTGGTACCACGGGTATGGATATGCAAATGGCCGTGAGGTCCCGGGCTGGGTCTACAGCAACAACATCGCGACCATCCACGACTCCAACGGTGCCTGGTGTACCTGAGCTGACAGCCCATCCGAAAGCCGACGTGCCGGCGAAGGTCTGAATGCGTTGTGACAAAGGGAGTCCCTGCTCGACGAGCAGGGGCTTCTGCAACTCCTCTCCGATACCGCCCGCCGAGATGGACATACGAAGCGGCGGATGGTGCCGCGGGTGCGGTAGCGGAGCGAAAGCGGGCCGAAGGCCGCGCTGCCCGCGAACCGCAAGCGGGCCACCAGCGACATCGCGAACCGGCAGTCGGCCCAGCCCGTGCCGCTCGCCTACGAGTCCGCGGACGGCCGGGACCGCCGTCGGCTTGCCAAGGCCTTCCACGGCGGCACCGGCCCCACCACCGCCCACCGCGACCTGCTCGACGCACTGACCCGTACGGGCGCTGTCACCGAGGCGACACGGCTGGCGCACGGCTGCGCCGCCCAGGCCCGCCCGGCCCTGGACGGTGTGCCCGCCGCCGAGCGACTGGCGCAGCCTGCACGTGACCGCCTCCGCGTCGGCGGCCGGAAGGAACCGTTCCAGCAAGGAAGCGCCGATGGTTCCGAGCTTGTCGAGCATGACCAGTCCTCGTTTCGACAGCCCCTCGCGTCCCGAAGGGAGACGTCCGGTGGGAAGGCGAGGGGGGTCCGGACCCGACCCGGTGAGCGGGCGGGATGAACGGTGACGAGTCTGGGGGCGGGGTGAGCACGGGTTCAACGCCGCGCGGGCACTCGAACTCGTTCCGAACGCGTTCCGAACGCCGGGTGCTGGTGGGAGGGCCCGTTCGAAACGTGTTCGCGGTGTTCCACCGGGCCGTACGTGCCGCTGCGGAACCGGTCGGTGGCACCGCGCGGGGCGGATGATCGGCGATGCGACATCCGTCGTGGCAGCAGACCGGGAGCGAAACGTCGGGGCATGTTCCCTGGCCGGGGCTTCGACCCGTGTCCGGATGCCGGTGAGCCGGCAGGAGTCGGTGCCGGTCCCGATGAGCGCGCGTTCACGGACTGCCCCGCGATGGATCGCGGGGTGCCGCGTGCCGAGGGCCGCGGGCTAGGCTCGTGGTGAATCATCTCCACCGAGAAGGGGGTCCGCGGGATGAGCGGCACGGTGACGGCGGTCAGCAGCAACAGCGAGTACTCGTTCACCAAGCCCAACAGGGACAGCATCATGTTGCTTGCCGGGCTCGGGGTGGAGGGGGATGTGCACGCCGGCGTCACGGTCAAGCACCGCTCGCGTGTCGCGCAGGATCCCACTCAGCCGAACCTGCGCCAGGTCCACCTCATTCACGAGGAGCTCTTCACCGAAGTCGGCGAAGAGGGATTCAAGGTGGCGCCCGGCGAACTCGGCGAGAACATCACCACGAGCGGCGTCGACTTGCTCGGCCTGCCCGTCGGGACACTGCTGCACATCGGCGACGAGGCGGTCGTGGAGGTCACCGGCCTGCGCAATCCCTGCCTGCAGATCGACACCTTCCAGGACGGGTTGCTGAAGAAGGTCGTCGGCCGTGACGAGGCCGGGAACGTCGTGCGCAAGGCCGGAATCATGAGCGTCGTCCGGGTGGGCGGCGTGGTGCGCCCCGGTGACACGATCACGGTCGAGCTTCCGGACGAGCCGCACCAGCCCCTCGACCGGGTCTGACCCTCCCGCGCGAGCGGGCCGTGACGTGTCGATGGCTCCAACAGATAGCCCGCAGTCAACGACCACAGAACTTGAGCCGGAGCCACGACTCGTGAACAGTGCCAACGGGTGCTAGTTCTCGGCCTCGCCGGCTTCCTGGGCGAGGGACCTCTGGTAGACGTCCGCGTAGGTGGGAGAGTCCTTGATCAGGTCGTCGCAGAACGCGGCGACATCGGTGCCGATGAGTTCCAGGACCCCCTTGCCCGCGGCGACGCCCTCCTCGAAGAAGCCGAGGATTCCGGGGAGGAGAGGCCCGTCGGACAGGCTGACCGGTCCGACCTTGAAGAGGTACTTCTGCATCTCCTTGTAGACGATCTGGTAGTCCGGCGGGAGTGCCTTGACCCGGGCCACGTGCGCCCGCCATTGTTTCTTGCCTTCGATGATGTCCTGGATGCTCACGTCAGCCTCCCAGCCGGTTCAGCTTCCTTGCGACGTTCCTGTTCAACTGCTCGCGCCACCGGTCGCGTTGGGTCCGGGCCCCCGCTCCACCGGCCAAGGCCGTGCAGAAGCCCTGGATGTCGTCGCCGAGCACCTCTTGGAGGCTCTGCCCGTCCGCCGCCGACACCTCGAGCAGCCCCAGGGCGGAGTCGGTGATCGGTGTCAGGTTACGGCCGGTGACATCCCCGTAGGGGAAGAGGTGGGCGACGATCTGTCCCCACGCCTCCCGGTAGTCGTCCGGCAGGGCCTCGGCCCGGGATGCAAAAGCCTTCCAGTCCCTGGTGAGATCGCTGCCTGTGACCTTCTCCCAGAAGTTCATCTCCGTCCCTCCTTCAGCCTGTCGATGCGCGATGAGAGGTACTGCCACTTCTTCCAGAACTTCGCGAGTTCCTCGCGTCCGGCGTCGTTGAGGGCGTAGAACTTGCGCGGCGGCCCCACTCCGGAAGGCCGTTTCGTCACCTGGACGAGTCCGTTCCTCTCCAGCCGCAGCAGGATGGTGTACACCGTGCCCTCGACGACATCGGTGAAGCCGAGCTCGTTCAGCTGGCGGGTGATGGCGTACCCGTAGGTTTCCTCGCTGCCGATGATTTCGAGCACGCATCCTTCGAGCGTGCCCTTCAGCATCTCCGTCAGGTCCTCCATCGCAAGTGCTCCTCAGCCTTCCTCGGTACTATGTGTTACCGAGTACCGCTACACGGTATCACCGAGTAGCGGAGGCGAGAGCGTCTCTGGTGGAACAAACGCTGATCGCGTGAACCGGCCCGGTCACGCGCGAGCGCGGGCCCGGGTTCGTCGGGGTCCGCGCTCGTCGGGTGGTCAGTCGGTTGACGGGACCTTCAGCTTGTCCCAGCTGGTGCGGCCCGGGACGCCGTCCGCGTCCTTGCCGTGGTAGCCGAGTTTCCGCTGCCAGGCCGCGTAGGACTTGCGGTCGGCCTCGGTCCACTCGGGGCCCGGGCCCTTCTCGTAGTGACCGCAGCCCTCGGCGACGAGGCGGCGGCCCATGGCGGTGATCAGGGGGGACTTCCGCCCCGTGTGGAAGAAACCGGCGCCCGGGAAGGGCGCGTGCTCGGGTCTGGGTCCGGGCTTGGGGTCGCCCGGCTCCTTGCCGCCCTTGCCCGCGAGCCGGTCGGCTATGCGGCGCCGCATGCCGTCCATGGTGAAGCCCCGAGGGTCCTGCTTGCCGGGCTGCCACTCCTTGTGGCCGATGACGGAGCGCTCCGACCACCCGTGGTGCCGGCAGATCGCGGCGGACACCTTCTCGATGGCCTCCTTCTGCACCTCGGGCCAGGGGTCCTTGCCGTCGCCCAGGTTGACGCACTCGAAGCCGTAGAAGTGCCGGTTGCCGTCGACGTCGGCCTGGTTGTCCTGCGGCAGTCTCGTCTCGTTGACCACCGCCCGCAAAACGTCGCTGTCACCGAGACCCGCGTGGTTGGCGCGGCCGTTGCCGACGAGGTGGACATGCCCGTCCTTGTCGATGACGCCGTGGCAGAGAGGCCCGGGCAGACCGGCGTAGCCGTCGTAGCAGATGTTCACGGAGTTCTCGGTGCCGGAGGTGACGGTGTGGTGGATCATTACGCCGTTCACCGGGCCCCAGGGCCCCTTGGCGTTGCGGTTGTGATGGCGCCAGTCGCGCACCTCGTGAACCGTCAGGCCCTCCGCGCGCAGCACTTCCAGCAGCTTGGCCGCGCTCATCGGCTGTGCCATCACTCGTCTCCTTCCGCGGCGGCCCCCGCCGCCGCCGTGGTCCCGGA
>NZ_JACBWZ010000930.1 GCF_013870595.1 Streptomyces sp. WELS2
CGCACCCGGGCCCGCCGGAACCGCCACCGTCCCCCATCCCCCCGGGTCCGGAACCGGTGCCGAACCCCGAACCAGGCCCTCCCCTCAGCTGAGGACCAACGGGTGAGGCGGGGCTCGGGCTCGCCCGCCCGGCCGCGGTACAGCCGTAGGCGCGGCCGAGCCCGTGCCCGTTCCCTACGCCGTGACCTCGCCGCGGTCCCCGCCCCACAGCGTGTGGAACGCCCCCTCGCGGTCCACCCTGCGGTAGGTGTGCGCGCCGAAGAAGTCCCGCTGGCCCTGGGTCAGCGCCGCGGGCAGGCGCGGGGAACGCAGGCCGTCGTAGTACGCCAGGGCCGCCGCGAAGCCGGGCGTGGGCACTCCCTGCCGTACCGCGGCGATCTGCACCTCCCGCCAGTCGTCCTGCGCGTCGGCGATCTCGCGGGCGAACGTCTCGTCCGAGAGCAGGCTCGGCAGGTCGGGCCGGGCGTCGTAGGCCTCGCGGATGCGGTCCAGGAACGCGGCCCGGATGATGCAGCCGCCCCGCCAGATGGAGGCCACCGCGCCCAGGTCGATGTCCCAGCCGTACTCCTCGCTGCCCGCCGCGATCTCGTGGAAGCCCTGGGTGTACGACACGATCTTGGAGGCGTACAGCGCCTGCTCCACCCGGTCGGCGAAGGCGGCGGCCTCCGACTCGCTCAGCGCGGTCGGCTTCGGCCCGGCCAGGTCCCGCGAGGCGGCCCGCAGCGCCGCGTGCCCGGACAGGGACCGGGCGAACACCGCCTCGGCGATGCCGGACACCGGGACGCCCAGGTCCAGCGCGATCTGCACGGTCCAGCGGCCGGTGCCCTTCTGCTCGGCCTGGTCCACCACCACGTCCACGAACGGCTTGCCGGTGGCCGCGTCCACGTGGGACAGCACCTCGGCGGTGATCTCGATCAGGTAGGAGTCCAGCCGGCCCGTGTTCCAGGTGCGGAAGATGTCCGCGATCTGCGCGGGGGAGTACCCGGCGACATCGCGCAGCAGCTGGTACGCCTCCCCGATCAGCTGCATGTCGGCGTACTCGATGCCGTTGTGGACCATCTTCACGAAGTGTCCGGCACCGTCGGGGCCCACATGCGTCACGCACGGCGCGCCGTCCGCCGCCTTCGCCGAGATCTTCTCCAGCATCGGGCCCAGCGACCGGTACGACTCGACCGACCCGCCCGGCATGATGCTCGGTCCGTGCAGCGCGCCCTCCTCGCCGCCGGAGATGCCCGCGCCGACGAAGTGGATGCCCCGCTCGCGCAGCTCCCGTTCCCGGCGCCGGGTGTCCGCGAAGTGCGCGTTGCCCCCGTCGATGATCATGTCACCGGGCTCCAGCAGCGGGGCGAACTCCTGGATCACCGCGTCCGTCGGCTCACCCGCCTTGACCATGACGACCAGCCGGCGCGGGCGCTCGAGCGCCGCCACGAATTCCTCGGCGGTCTCGGCCGCGACGAAGTCGCCTTCCTGCCCGAACTCCTCCACCAGCGCCTTGGTACGCGACACCGTACGGTTGTGCACGGCGACCGTGTAGCCGTTGCGCGCGAAGTTCCGCGCGAGGTTGCGGCCCATTACCGCGAGGCCCGTGACACCGATCTGCGCTGAAGTGCTCATACCGCCTGCTCCCTGGTTGCCTCATGACTACGGCCCCGTCAGTACGGGGCCCTGCTTATCCTGACGTGCTGCAACGGCGAACGCGTTTACGACCCGCCACATTCCGGTACGCGTCGCGAGCGCCCCTGCCTCGGTCACCGGTCGCGGCCCGGCTCAACGGGAGTGTGTTCCCGGCCACTTGGCCCCTGGGGCAGGCCGATTCCCAGCCTTGTCATGGCCAGTTCGCGGCGCTTACGTTTGCCCCTCCTGACGCATGCCGAGGGGAATTCGGACATGGCCGCACGCGGCCGGCACCGCCGGTACCAGCCGAACAGGATCAACCGCGCCTCGCTCACCGTCACGGCGAGCGGCGCCGGCCTCGCCATCCCGCTGGTCGCCGCCGGCACCGCGCACGCCGCCGACGCGGCCACCTGGAACAAGGTCGCCGCCTGCGAGTCCAGC
Source organism: Streptomyces sp. WELS2 (assembly GCF_013870595.1). GTDB lineage: Bacteria > Actinomycetota > Actinomycetes > Streptomycetales > Streptomycetaceae > Streptomyces. Next base: position 2,056 of record NZ_JACBWZ010000930.1, read on the forward strand.
GGCGACTGGAGCGTCAACACAGGCAACGGCTACTACGGCGGGCTGCAGTTCACCCGGTCCACGTGGGAGGCGTACGGCGGCACCCGCTACGCGCCGCGCGCCGACCTGGCCACCCGGGACGAGCAGATCGCCGTCGCCGAGAAGGTGCTGGACGGGCAGGGACCCGGCGCCTGGCCGGCCCGCTCCTCGATCGCGCGGGCAGCGGCGACCA
>NZ_JACBWZ010000931.1 GCF_013870595.1 Streptomyces sp. WELS2
GGGCCGGGCTCTGATCGAGCTGGCCAAGGGCATTCTGGTGGAGCGGCTGGGCTGCGGTCCGGCGCAGGCCGCCCGGCAGCTCGCCGAGCTGACCGAGCAGGCCGGGGCGACCCCGCTGGAGTTCGCGGTGGAGGTCATCAACCAGGCCGCCCGCGACCGGTTGTCGGAGCTCACCACGTCCTTCCTGGCCGTCACCGCGGGCGCCGTGGAGCGTGACGCCGCGGCCGTGCGGCTGCGGGCGGCCGAGAGCGGTGCGCTGGCCGCGGACGACACCCAGGCCGTCGCCGGCCCCCTGCTGGAGCACGCGCTGCGCCCGCTCGGCGCGGTGGCGGTGGCCGTGTGGGCCGCGGGTACCGACGGCTCGCTGACCCTCGCCGGCAGCGCCGGGTTCTCCCCGGCGGAGGCCACCCGTTGGCGTTATGTGCCGCCGGAGGTGGCGACGGTGGCGCGCCGGGGCCTGACCGAGCGCGCCGGTCAGTGGTTCGGCTCCCTGGCCGAGACCGGGCTGCCCACCATCGGCCGGCAACTGCACCCGGACGGGGGCCGGGTGGCGGTGCCCGCGGGCACCGGGGGCCGGATCCACGGGGTGCTGGAGATCGCCTGGCCGGGACCGCTGGAGCCCCAGCCGCCGGCGGTCGTCCGGCAGGTGGAAGCCCTCGCCGAGCTGTGCGCGCACACCCTGGAGACGTACACGCCGCGCCGGGACCAAGGGCAGGAGCCCCGGGTGCTGCCCGACGCCGCCGAGTTGATGGACCTGGCGGACGGGCTGCACGACCCCGCGCTGGTCCTGGTGCCGCACCTGGACGACTCCGGGCAGTTGGTCGACTTCCGCATCCAGCACATCAACAGCCACTTCCTGGATCCGGCGGGCCGGCCGCGGGCGGTGGTCAGCGGGGCGCTGCTCCTGGAGGCGTACCCGATGGCCGCGGGCAAGAGCGAGCTGTTCCACCGGGTGGAGCACGTGTACGCCACGGGTGAGCCGTTCCGGGCCCGCCGCATGCAGCTGACCTCGCTGGTCGACCAGGTGTCGCTGTCGGCGGTCGCGGACATCAGCATCAGCCGGCACGGCAACAGCGTGCTGCTGATCTGGCGCATCGAGGACGAGACGGCGCGGCTGGCGAGCCTGCTCCAGCACGCCCAGCGCCTCGGCCGGATCGGCGGGTTCGAGGAGAACCTGCTCACGGGCGAGATCACCTGGAACGACCAGCTGTTCCACCTCTACGGCCGGCCCCCGACGAGCACGCCCGTCCCGCTGGAGGAGCTGCCCGCGTACGCGCACCCCGACGACGCCGTGCCCCTCGGCCGGTTCCTGCGCACGCTGCTGCACCACCGCCGGCCCGCCTCGGCGGCCTTCCGGTTGCAGCGGCCCGACGGCGTGACCCGGCACATCCGCGTGGTCGCCGAACCGGTGCTGGACACCGACGGCCGGCTGTTCGTCGTACGGGGTGCCTACCAGGACATCTCCGCCCAGCACTGGACGGAGGTGGCGCTCGCCGCGACCCGGGACCAGCTCGCCCACACCGAGCAGCAGGCCGCCGAGCGCAACCGGCTGACCCTGCAGTTGCAGCACGCCATCATGCCGCCGACCCGGGCGCCGCTGTCGGTGCCGGGTCTGGAGGTCGCGGTGCGGTACCGCCCGGCGGAGACCGAGCACCTGGTGGGCGGCGACTGGTACGACGCCGTGGTGCTGCCATCCGGGCTGGTCCTGATGTGCGTGGGTGATGTCGCGGGCCACGGTATCGAGGCGGCCACCAGCATGGTCGTCCTGCGCAACGCGCTGCGCGGTCTCGCCGTGACCGGTGCCGGGCCGGGCCAGTTGCTGTCGTGGCTGAACATCGTGGCGCACCATCTGACCGGCGCGGTCACCGCCACGGCGGTCTGCGCGCTGTACGACCCCGACCGGCACACCCTGCGCTGGGCGCGGGCGGGCCACCTGCCGCCGGTCCTGGTCCGCGGGTCGGAGGCGGCGCCGTTGCCGCTGGTCAAGGGCCTGCTGCTGGGGGCGGTGCCGGAGGCCGTCTACGAGGAGGCCGAGCTGGAGTTCGCGCCGCAGGACACGCTGCTGCTGTACACCGACGGCCTGATCGAACGCCGTGACCGGTCCGTGGAGGAGTCCCTGGCCCATCTGCTGACCGCGGCCCGCACGGCACCGAAGACCCTGGACCAGCAGTTGGACGGCCTGCTGACGTACAGCAGATCGGACACGGACGACGACACCTGCATCGTGGGCATCCGGGTGGTGTAGCCGCTGCCGGGCGCGGATCA
>NZ_JACBWZ010000932.1 GCF_013870595.1 Streptomyces sp. WELS2
GTCGCCTGCCCGTTCGGCTACGCCGACCTCGACAGCGCCGTACGGGGGCTGCTGTCGACCGGCCTGTTCGACGCGGCGATCACGGCGACCGACGCCCGGCAGGTCGACAAGGAGCTGACGGAGGCGCTGCACCCGCACCGCCGCCCGGACGGCACCGTCTGGATGCCGAACGTCTTCCGCTACCTGGTCGCCCGGGTCCCCTAGGTGTCGGGCTCCTTGCCCAGGCGGGTGATCCCGGCGATGCGGTACGCGTCCGCCTCCTCCAGCGTCTCGTTCTCCAGCAGGGCGTGCGCGAGCGCGTCGAGCTGCCCCCGGTGGTCGTCGAGCTTGCGGCACGCCTGCGCGTAGCACTCGTCCACGATCCGCCGCATCTCCGCGTCGATCACGTCGAGGGTCTGCGGGGCGGCGGCGAGGCCGTAGGCCTGCTGCGCGTCGTTCGGCAGCGCGGACAGCCTGCCGACCCGCGCGCTCATGCCCCAGCGCGACACCATGCCCCGGGCGATGTTGGTGACCTGCTCCAGGTCGCTCTCCGAACCCGTGGTGATCACGCCGTAGACCACCTGCTCGGCCGCCATCCCGCCCAGCGCGCCGATGATCCGGCCGCGCAGGTACTCCTCGGTGAACGCGTACTTGTCCGACTCCGGCGTCGACAGCGTGACGCCCAGCGCCCGGCCGCGCGGCACGATCGTGATCTTGCGGACCGGGTCGGCGCCCGGCTGCAGCATGCCCAGCAGCGCGTGCCCGCTCTCGTGGTACGCGGTGCGCCGGCGTTCCTCCTCCGGCATCACCAGCGAACGCTCCGCCCCCAGCTGCACCTTCTCCAGCGCCTCGGACAGGTCGGAGCGGGTCACCCGCGGCTGCCCCCGCTTGACGGCGAGCAGCGCGGCCTCGTTGGCCAGGTTCGCCAGCTCCGCGCCCGTCATGCCCGGTGTCGTACGGGCCACCCGGGCGAGGTCGACGTCGTCGGCGAGCGGGATGTCCCGGGTGTGGATCCGCAGGATGGCCTCGCGCCCGCCCCGGTCCGGCGGCGAGACCTGCACCACCCGGTCGAAGCGGCCCGGCCGGGTCAGGGCCGGGTCGAGGATGTCGGCGCGGTTGGTGGCCGCGATCACGATCACGCCCTCCGAGCCGGAGAAGCCGTCCATCTCGGTGAGGATCTGGTTCAGCGTCTGCTCGCGCTCGTCGTGCCCGCCCATCGACGCCCCGCCGCCGCGCGCCCGCCCGATGGTGTCGATCTCGTCGATGAAGATGATCGACGGCGCCACCTTGCGGGCCTCCGCGAACAGCTCCCGCACCCGGGAGGCGCCCACGCCCACGATCATCTCGATGAACTCCGAGGCCGAGGCGGAGAAGAACGGCACGCCCGCCTCGCCGGCCACCGCCCGCGCCAGCAGCGTCTTGCCGGTGCCGGGCGGACCCGCGAGCAGCACACCCCGGGGCATCTTGGCACCCATCCGGCGGTAGGCGTCGGGGTTCTTCAGGAAGTCGACCACGTCGTTCAGCTCGGCCTCGACCTCGTCGATGCCGGCCACGTCGGCGAACGTGGTCCGCCTCTCCCCCGGCACCAGCTCCACCGGCTTCGGCGGCGCCTTGCGGCCGAGCATCCCGCCCGCACCGCCGAGCCCCGCGCTCATCCGCCGCGCGATGAACACCCACACCGCGATCAGCAGCAGCATCGGCGCCAGCGAGATCAGCAGGTTGGCGAGAAAACTGCGGTGCTGGACGACCGGCTCGGCCGTGACGGTGACCTTGTGCCGGGTCAGGCCCGCCCACAGGTCGTCGTGCGCGAAGGACGGCCGCTCGGTGTTGAACTTGGTGTATCCGCCGCCGCCCTCGGGGTTCTTCCGCTCCTTCTTGAGCTGGCCCTGGATGGAGTCGCCCTTGGCGTAGATCTTGTCGACGTTGCCGGCGTCCACCTGCCGGCTGAACTCGGTGTACGAGATCGTCGGCTCGTTCGCCTGGTCGACGTACGACAGCACCAGGTTGGCGATCAGGTACACGATCAGCGCGGTGAGGATCAGCCGCCACCAGCCGCCGCGCATCCCGCGCCCGCCGGAGGGCGGCCGCGGCGGCTCCTCCGGGGCGCCCTCGGTGCGCCAGGGCTGGTCCGGCGACCTGCGCGACGGAGCGGGGTTGGTCATACCGGGACGGTACGACACCGTCCGGGCACCGGCACGCGCAAGGGGCGCCCTCCCGGTGGAAGAGCGCCCCTCGCGACGTACGGGCCGGTCCGGGACCGGTACCCGGTCAGCCCATGAACTTC
>NZ_JACBWZ010000933.1 GCF_013870595.1 Streptomyces sp. WELS2
TGTACTGGCACAACGGCGCGACCCGGGACGCGTCGGTGTTCACCGGGGCGACGGCGGACGGGCGGTGGGCCGTGGTGCACCGGCTGAACGGCCGGTCGGAGGACACCGACCGGGCCGGGATCGCGCTGCTGAGGCGGGCGTAGGGCCGGGATCGGCGAGCCCGGAAACGACGAGGTCCCCTCCCGTCGTGGCGGGAGGGGACCTCGTGTGTGGAGCGCCGGGCAGGCCTTGCACCTGCATCTCCCCGCAGGAAGCGGGGCGTCTTTCCTTGGACCACCAACGCACAGTCGGCTTCCGGGAGTTCCGGTGGCCGGTGTGTGATCAACTATAGACCACACCGGCCACCGGAGTCACATCCGGACGCTCAGATGAGGCCGAGGCCGCGGACCGCCTCGCGCTCCTCCGCCAGCTCCTTGACGGAGGCGTCGATGCGGGTACGGGAGAACTCGTTGATCTCCAGGCCCTGGACGATCTCGTACTTGCCGTCCTTGCAGACGACCGGGAAGGAGGAGATCAGGCCCTCCGGGACGCCGTAGGAGCCGTCCGACGGGATGCCCATGGACGTCCAGTCGCCCTCGGCGGTGCCGTTGACCCAGGTGTGGACGTGGTCGATCGCGGCGTTGGCGGCGGAGGCGGCCGACGAGGCGCCACGGGCCTCGATGATCGCGGCACCGCGCTTGGCGACGGTCGGGATGAAGTCCTCGGCCAGCCACTTCTCGTCGTTCACGACCTCGGCGGCGTTCTTGCCGACGACCGTGGCGTGGAAGATGTCCGGGTACTGGGTGGCGGAGTGGTTGCCCCAGATGGTCAGGCGCTTGATGTCGGCGACCGAGCTGCCCGTCTTCTTCGCGAGCTGGGTCAGCGCGCGGTTGTGGTCCAGGCGGGTCATCGCGGTGAAGCGCTCGGCCGGGACGTCCGGCGCGGCGGCCTGCGCGATGAGCGCGTTGGTGTTGGCCGGGTTGCCGACGACGAGCACCTTGATGTCGTCCGCCGCGTGGTCGTTGATGGCCTTGCCCTGCGGCTTGAAGATGCCGCCGTTGGCCTCCAGCAGGTCACCGCGCTCCATGCCCTTGGTGCGCGGGCGGGCACCCACCAGCAGGGCGACGTTGGCGCCGTCGAACGCCACGTTCGGGTCGTCGGTGATGTCGATGCCCTGGAGCAGCGGGAAGGCGCAGTCGTCCAGCTCCATGGCCGTACCCTCGGCGGCCTTCAGCGCCGGGGTGATCTCCAGGAGGCGCAGCCGGACCGGAACGTCCGCGCCGAGCAGCTGGCCGGAGGCGATGCGGAAGAGCAGGGCGTAACCGATCTGGCCGGCCGCGCCGGTGACGGTGACGTTCACGGGAGTGCGGGTCATGGCGTTCTCCGTATGACAGCTGGCGGTGGGGCGTCCCTGCCCCGGGCGGATGATCGATCTCTTGGCATCAAGAGAGATCAGCGGTCAGGCTATCGCGCATCCGGCATGTGAGACCCCCGGGGCCGTGTGGCTCACCCCACAAGGGGACCAGTGGGGCGTAACGCCTGGCCGGCGGTGCGGCGGGAACGACGGACGGCGGCCGCCCGCCGTCCGGGAGAGGAGGGACGACGGCGGCCGCCGGAGGGGGGCCGGAGATCCGGACTCCCGTGGGGGTACGGTCCGCGTGCCCCGGATCCGGCCGCCTATGCGCGCCCACCGGAATTTCTCACTCCGTGCAGCCGGTCTGGCCGGAGGCGAGCTTGGCGCACGCCCTGGCCTGGGCCGGGTTCCGTACGGCGACCATCGGGGTGTACCCGATGGTGTCCCCCACGGCGGTGATGTCACCCGTCTGCCGCTCCTTGCCCGCGGTGACCCGCACGGTGTCGCCGGGCGCGCCGCTGGTGATCCGGCCCCAGACCGTGCCGCAGACCTTGCTGTAGCGGACCTCCAGGGTGGTGGTGCCGACGGTGGCGGTCTTGGCGGTGGTCACCAGGTCGCCGCCGCACCCCATGGCCTCGGCGTCCTTGCCGGTGCAGGCGGAGCCGGCGCACTTGACGCCGGGCGGCGGGGTGGCCGGGGCGGACGCCGACGGGGAGGGCGACTCGTGAGCGGCGGCCGAGCCGTCGCCGTCGCGGTGGGTGAAGTAGAAGACCCCGCCGATGAGGGCGAGCACGCCGACCAGCCCGGCGAAGAACATCACCACCTGCTGACGGCGCGCGGACCACCGCTCACCCGGCGCGGGGCGCCCCTCGGGACCACGGGCAACACCAGCGGCCGGGGTACCGACGGACGGAGTGC
>NZ_JACBWZ010000934.1 GCF_013870595.1 Streptomyces sp. WELS2
GCGTGAGCGGCAGCGGGCGGGCGGTGGAGGCGGACGGGACCGGGGGCGGGGCCGGGGGTGGTGCTGGAGCTGGGGACACGGGACGTCGTCCTTCCGCGGCGGGCCCCTGCGGGCCTGGGGGGAGCGGGCCGGGCGAAACCGCGTGGAGCCTTCCCCTCCCGCGTGACACGGGGATGTCCGGAAACGTAAGGCGTGCGGGCGGAACGGTGCCGCCGCCCGCACGGCAGGCGGCCGTTCGGCGCCGACCAGGTAGCCTTCCCTTGGGCCGCGCTTCGCATGCGAGGCGGCCGGAGACACACGACGACCAGGTCAGCGACAGGGGAGGAACCGGCGGTGCACGTCCAGGAATGGCTCGACTCGGTGCCTGCCGCCGCCGTCTACGCCGTGGTGGCCCTGGTGATCGGTCTGGAGAGCCTGGGCATCCCGTTGCCGGGCGAGATCATCCTGGTCTCGGCGGCCCTGATGTCCTCGCAGCACACGGGCGTCAACCCGGTCGTCCTCGGCGCCTGCGCGACCGCCGGAGCGGTGATCGGCGACTCGATCGGCTATGCCATCGGCCGCAAGGGCGGACGCCCGCTGCTGGCCTGGCTCGGCGGGAAGTTCCCACGCCACTTCGGCGCGGGCCACGTGGCCACCGCCGAACGCTCCTTCGAGAAGTGGGGCATGTGGGCGGTCTTCTTCGGCCGCTTCGTCGCCCTGCTGCGCATCTTCGCCGGCCCCCTCGCCGGCGTCCTGCACATGCCGTACTGGAAGTTCCTGATCGCCAACGTCCTCGGCGGCATCTGCTGGGCCGGGGGCACCACGGCCGTCATCTACTACGTCGGCACCGTCGCCGAGGACTGGCTGAAGCGCTTCTCCTACGTCGGCCTGGGCGTGGCCGTCCTCATCGGACTCGGCTCCATGCTGATCGTCAAGCGCAAGGCGAAGAAGGTGCGGCCGGAGCAGCGGGAAGCGGAAGCGGAGCCCGTGAAGGCCGGGGAGTGAACCCGTAGCGCCGGGTGGGAGAACATCCCCCTCACCCGTGCACCTCGCGATGCTCCTTCGCCAGGTCGGCGTACAGCGTGCCGTTGAGGACCACGCCCTCCCGCTCCTCCTCCGACAGGGCCCGCCGCACCTTCGCCGGCACCCCCGCGACCAGCGATCCGGGCGGCACCACCATTCCCTGCGGTACCAGCGCCTGGGCGGCGACCAGCGAGCCCGCCCCGATCACCGCCCCGTTCAGGACGGTCGCGCCCATCCCGATCAGGCAGTCCTCCTCCACGGTCGCCCCGTGCACCACCGCGTTGTGCCCGATGGACACCCGCTCCCCGATGCGCACCGGGTACCCGGGGTCGGCGTGCAGGGTGACGTTGTCCTGCACATTGGCCCGCGCCCCCACGGTGATCTTCTCTATGTCCCCGCGCACGACGGCCCCGTACCAGACACTGGCCCCCTCGTGCAGCGTGACGTCCCCGACCACGGACGCCGTGGGTGCCACGAACGCCTCCGGATCGACCTGGGGTTCCTTGCCCCGGATGCCCACGACCAGCGCCTTCTGCGTCATCACCGTCTCCTTGTGTGTGCGTGCCGTGCCCGAACCGTACGACACCGGGTGGGGCGAAGATCACAGCGGCCCGGCCTCTCGCCGGGGGCAACCGGTGAGTAACGTGAGCGCGTGCCGAAGCGCAAGAACACGTTCTCATCCTGGCGTCAGCGCCTGGCCCAGCGCGCCGTCCACGCGGGCTGGGCGTGGGCGCGGCGCACGGGCTCGGTGACGGCCGAGCACCCCGGCCGCTTCCGCTTCGGCGCCCTCGGCGAGCACACCCGGCTGGCCTTCCCGCTCGGCACGATCTTCGGCGAACCGTGGATCCGGCTCGGCTCGTACTGCATCATCGGCGAGCAGGTGACCCTCACCGCGGGCCTGATGCCCGACCTGGACCTCGGTCCGGACCCGATCCTGCGCATCGGCGACGGCGTGGTCCTCGGCCGTGGCAGCCATGTCATCGCGGACACCACGGTCACCATCGGCAGCGACTGCTACTTCGGCCCGTACGTCTACGTCACCTCCACCAACCACTCCTACGACGACCCGCACCAGCCCATCGGCAAGCAGTGGCCGCGCATGGAGCCGGTCGAGATCGGGCCGGGCTGCTGGATCGGCACCGGCGCGGTGATCCTGCCGGGGGCGCGGATCGGCCGGAACGTGGTCGTGGCGGCCGGCTCGGTGGTCCGGGGCACGGTGCCGGACCACGCGGTGGTGGCCGGGGCGCC
>NZ_JACBWZ010000935.1 GCF_013870595.1 Streptomyces sp. WELS2
CGGTGCGCTCGACGCGCAGCCGTACCTCGACGCGGCCGGCGCCCTCGGCCACGGTGACCTGGGGCCGTACCTCGGCCAGGCGGGCGGTGGACCAGTGCTCCAGCCGGACCGGCCGCCAGATGCCCGCGGTCACCAGGGTGGGTCCCCAGTCCCAGCCGAAGCTGCACGCCATCTTGCGGATGTACTGGGAGGGTTCGGGATAGACGTTGGGCCGCTCCCCCGTCACCGCGCGGACGGCCGCCGCCTCGTCGTAGGCGGAGGCGAAGCGGATCTCCAGTTCACCGGTGCGTCCGGTGACGTCGAAGCGGTAGGTGCGGTGCATGTTGCGGGTGGTGCCGAGGGGGCGGCCCGCGAGGGTGAGGTACGCGGCCGTGTCGAGACCGTCGAAGACGAGGTCGGTGCGCTCGTGACCGCTGTCGTGGCCGAGTCGGCGGACGTAGGTCCAGGCGCGGCGGCCCACCCAGGCGACGTCCGTCTCGTTGCGGGCGATGAAGGGGTCCGGGATGGCCCCGGCGGCGAGGAGGTCGGTGTGGACGCAACCGGGCACCCGGGCCTCCAGCAGTTCCTCCCCGTGGCGCAGGCTCCAGCCCTCGGTGAGCTGGGTGACGTCCTTCATGGTGCGGCTCCAATCGCCTGACTCAGGCCGGTGGACGGGCAACGGCGCACAACCTAACGCGCGGACCGCCGACTGTCTATAAACCGGTCTAGCTACACATCCGTAATGGGACGTCAGTGAAACCGCACGTCAGTGGGATGAGACGTGATCGTCGGTAACGATTGCGCATCACGCTCGAAATTGCAGCTTTACCGGTTCACCAGTGGCTGACATAGTGCCGACATCCCACTCGCAGAGCTGAGCCGCAATCCTGGAGGAGCTGGGCACATGGGCAAGAACACGACGTTCGCGGGGCGTCGGTGGCGCGGCGGGCTGCTGGCCGCCGCGGTGCTGACCGCCGCGGGATGCAGCGGCGCGGGCGCGGTCTCCGGTGAGACGGCGAAGGCGCCGGCCGACCCGGCCGAGGCCACGGGCACGATCAAGGTCCTCACCCACCGCACCGACCTCGTCCAGAACGGGACGATGGCCCGGTACGCCGAGGAGTTCAACAAGGTCTACCCCAAGGTGAAGGTGAAGTTCGAGGCCCTCACCGACTACGAGGGGGAGGTCAAGATCCGGATGAACACCGACGACTACGGTGACGTCCTGATGATCCCGGCCGCCGTGGCCAAGAACGACTACCCGAAGTTCTTCGCCCCGCTCGGCACCGCCGCCGAACTGGGCGGCACCTACCGGTTCAGCGACAAGACCGAGGTCGGCGGCAAGGTCTACGGCATCGCCCAGTTCGGCACGGCCAACGGCTTCGTCTACAACAAGGCCGTCTGGAAGAAGGCCGGTCTCACCGCCTGGCCGGCGACCCCGGCCGAGTTCCTGGCCGACCTGAAGGCCGTCAAGGCGAAGACGGGCGCCGTGCCGTACTACACGAACTTCAAGGACGGCTGGCCGCTGACCGCCTGGAGCAACAGCATCGGCTCCGTCACCTGCGACGCCAAGGCCGGCGACAAGCTCGCCGGTGCCGTCTCGCCCTGGCGGAAGGGCGGCGAACTGAACACGATCGACTCCCTGCTCCACGACATCGTCAAGGACGGTCTGTCGGAGAAGGATCCCAACACCACCAACTGGGAGGCCTCCAAGGGCCTGATCGCGCGGGGCGAGGTCGCCACCATGCAGCTGGGCTCCTGGGCCATCACCCAGATGCGCGACGCGGCGGCGAAGGCCGGTACCGACCCGGACGACATCGGCTTCATGCCCTTCCCCGCGCAGAAGGACGGCAAGTACTGCGCCGTCCTCGCCTCCGACTACCAGCAGGCCGTCAACGCCCACTCCGCGCACAAGGCCGCGGCGCGCGCCTGGATCGACTGGTTCACGCAGAAGTCCGGCTACGCGGCCAAGGAGGGCGCCGTCCCGGCCCTGAGGTCCGCCGCGATGCCCGGCACGCTGAAGGACTTCGTTGACAACGATGTCACCTTCCTGGAGCGCTCCGAGGCGAAGACCGGTGAGGTCAACGCGATCGACAACGCGGCCGAGATAGGGCTGAACAAGCCGGACTACCGCCAGAAGCTGGTCGACATCGCCCGCGGGGCGCAGCACGGCAGCCTCGACGACTACTTCGCGGACCTCGACAAGCGGTGGAACGAGGCGGCGCGGACCGCCGGTTCCTGACCGCGCCGGTCCGGCCGGCAGCCGGAG
>NZ_JACBWZ010000936.1 GCF_013870595.1 Streptomyces sp. WELS2
TTGCCGGTCCCGGCCGGATGCCGTCGGCGTCCGTCCCGGTGTCGTCCGGCGAAGGTGACTTGATGCGTATGTTCTGCATTGGCGACTTTGCCCCCCGACGCGCCTGATGCCGGGTTTCAATGTGGCGCAGCCGCCGACGGGGCGTCAAGGCGGCGGCACGGCCGGAGCGGACGTTTCCCGAAGCGTGCCGGAGGACCTTCTCCCGGCCGCCGCAACGGAGTTGCCGACAAGTCAACCCACCTGGCGTGCACGCGCAATACATGAGCGGTGAATGTCTCGGGACGACTTTGTCGAGACCGCGAATTTCTTGGCATGAACACTTCCGGTCAACACGCGTAGCTGCTACCAACTTTGAGGCAGAGATCCTGCTAAAGGGAGGTTCCATGAGACGTTCCCGACTTACCGGACTCGTTGCCTCACTCCTCCTCGCCGCCGGCCTCGGTCTCACCGGGGCCGCGTCGGCGCAGGCGTCCCCGGCGGCCGCGGCCGGCGGCTACGTGGCCCTCGGCGACTCCTACTCCTCCGGGGTGGGCGCCGGCAGCTACATCGACTCCAGCGGCAGCTGCGACCGCAGCACCAAGGCGTACCCGTACCTGTGGAACGCCGCCCACAGCCCCTCGTCGTTCGCCTTCAACGCCTGCTCGGGCGCCACGACGGACGACGTGCGCGCGAACCAGCTCGGCTCGCTCGACTCCTCCACCTCGCTGGTGTCCGTCACCGCCGGCGGCAACGACGCGGGCTTCTCCGACGTCATGACGACGTGTGTGCTCCAGTCCGACAGCACCTGTCTCTCCCGGATCAACACCGCCAAGGCGTACGTCGCCAACACGCTCCCCGGCAAGCTGGACACCCTCTACAACGCGATCAGGGCCAAGGCCCCGTCCGCCCGGGTGGTCGTCATCGGCTACCCCCGCTTCTATCTGCTCGGCCAGTCCTGCCTCGGCCTCTCCGAGACCAAGCGGGCCGCCATCAACGACGCCGCCGACTACATCGACACCGCCGTCAAGGCCCGCGCCACCGCCCACGGCTTCGTCTTCGGCGACGTCCGCACCACCTTCACCGGCCACGAGATCTGCTCCGGCTCCTCCTGGCTGCACAGCGTCGACTGGCTCGACATCGGCGAGTCGTACCACCCGACCGCGGCCGGTCACTCCGGCGGCTACCTGCCGGTGCTCACCAACAACGCCTGACCCGGACGGGCTCGCCCCGCCGGGTGAACCCCCGGGTGCTTCCCGGGAGTTCCGTCGGAGCGAGCCCGAAGGGGAGATCGGCACCGAGGCAGGGGGCCGTCCGGGCGGACGACGAGGTGAGATCGCCCACGTTCCGTCCGCCGCGGACGCCCGCGCGGGGAGCGACGGGAAAGGGCGAAGGGGCGAGGCGTCGCGGTGATCGTGTTTCCCCCGCCGCGCCGGAGGCCGTCGTCACCCTCGGCGGATACGGGACCCTCCTGGCGGGCGACACGCCCTGGAACGCGGAGGACCGCGGCCCCGCCGCGCCCTCACTCGCCGTGACCGCCGGGTCCGACGGCGGCCCGGCGCGCCCCGCCGGACGGCCGCCTGTCCAACTCACCCTGAAATCGGTCGCATTCGGAGAGTAGTCAAAGGGGGACGGTCAACCCCCTTACAGGCATGGTGAATCCTGTGGCCGAGATACCCGGGTGCCCCGGTGGGGCGATAGGGTTAGCCTGCCCGGGCCGGGTGACTCGTACGGGTGGGGAGTGACATGGAACAGATAACGATGCACAGCAGGGCGCGAGTCCCTGCGATCACCTACGGGAGCAGCGCGACCAGTTCGCGCCTGGACCGCCATCTGTCGGTGCTGGCGGGACCCGCCATACCGCAGCGGGAGACGGTCGAGGCGACCTCGCTGATGCGTGAGCTGACGGCACGCCGCTCGGTGCACACGCGCAGCGACCGGGGCGCGCGGGTCAGCCGGGTGTCCCTCTTCGCGCCGCTGCGCCGGCTGCGCCGTTCGCTGTTCGGCGGTCACTGACCGCACCGCAGGGCCCCCGGCCTCCGAGCGGGGGGTGCCGCGCTCAGGCCACCACACCGTCCCGGCGCAGCGCTGCGATCTCGTCGTCCGTCATCCCCACGGCACGCAGCAGCGCTCCGGTGTGCTGCCCGAGCGCGGGCACCTCGCCCATCCGTGCCTCGCCCCCGCCCGGCAGTGTGATGGGCGGCAGCAGCGCCTTCAGCGGCCCGGCCGGCGTTCCCACCTGACGCCACCGCTCCCGGGCCGCCA
>NZ_JACBWZ010000937.1 GCF_013870595.1 Streptomyces sp. WELS2
AGCACAACACCACCAGCGGCACCGGGTTCCTCCCGGGCGGCCTCGGCTGGTACCGGCTCGCCTTCACCCTCCCGCGCGCCTGGGCCGGCCGGCGGATCTCGGTGGAGTTCGACGGTGTCTACATGGACGCCCACGTCTACTGCAACGGCACCGAGGCCGGCCGCCACCCGTACGGCTACACCGGCTTCTCCCTCGACCTCACCGATCTCGTGCACACCGACGGCGGCACACCCGACGTGCTCGCGGTACGGGTGCGCAACCAGCTGCCCAGCAGCCGCTGGTACTCCGGCAGCGGCATCTACCGCGAGGCCCGCCTGGTCATCACCGAGCCGGTGCACGTCGCCCGCCGGGGGACGTACGTCACCACCCCGGAGGTCCTGCCCGGCCGGGCGCTGGTCCGGGTGCGCACGACCGCGCGCAACGACTCCGGCACCGCCGCGGACGTGGAGATCAGGTCCCGGATCACCGGCCCCGACGGCCGGACCGTGGCCCGTACGGGCAGCACGGTCGCGGTCGCCGCCGCGGGGGAGGCCGCCGCGAACCACGAACTGACCGTCCCGGAGCCCTTGTTGTGGGACTTCGCGACGCCCGAACACCGCTACACCCTGCACACCGAGCTGCGCGTGGCCGGCCGCACCACCGACACCTACCGCACCCCCTTCGGCATCCGCACCTTCCGCTTCGACCCCGACGAGGGCTTCTCCCTCAACGGCACCCCCACCAAGATCAAGGGCGTCGACCTCCACCACGACCAGGGCGCCCTCGGCGCCGCGATCAGCGCCGACGCCGTCCGCAGACAGCTGCGCATCATGAAGTCGATGGGCGTCAACGCCCTGCGCACCTCGCACAACCCGCCCGCGCCGGAGCTGATCCGCGTCTGCGAGGAACTGGGCGTCGTGATGCTGGTGGAGGCCTTCGACTGCTGGCGCACCGGCAAGACGCGGTACGACTACGGCCGGTTCTTCGACGAGTGGTGCGAGAAGGACGCCACCGAGATGGTCCTGGCCGCCCGCAACTCACCGGCCGTGCTGCTGTGGTCCATCGGCAACGAGATCCCCGACTCCACCTCCACCGCGGGCCTGGCCATGGCGGACCGGATCATCGGCGCGATCAAGGCCGCCGACGACACCCGGCCGCTCGTCATCGGCTCCGACAAGTACCGGCGGCCGCCCGCCAGGGGCTCGGCGGCCGACCTGATGCTCGCCAAGCTGGACGGCCTCGGCCTCAACTACAACACGGCCAAGTCGGTGGACGCCCTGCACGCCGCCTACCCGCACCTGTTCCTCTTCGAGTCCGAGTCCTCCTCGGAGACCTCGACCCGGGGCACCTACCAGGAGCCGGAGCACCTCAACACCGGCGAGAACCACACCCCCGGCAGGCGGGAGGTCTCCTCCTACGACAACAACCTCGCCTCCTGGACGATGAGCGGGGAGTACGGGCACAAGAAGGACCGGGACCGGAAGTGGTTCGCGGGCCAGTTCCTGTGGTCCGGCATCGACTACATCGGCGAACCCACCCCGTACGACGTGTTCCCGGTGAAGGCCTCCTTCTTCGGCGCCGTCGACACGGCCGGCTTCTCCAAGGACATGTACCACCTGTTCAAAAGCCAGTGGACGACCGAGCCGATGGTCCACCTGCTGCCGATGACCTGGAACCACGAGGAGGGCGACACCATCGAGGTGTGGGCGTACGCCAACGTGCCCACGGTCGAGCTGTTCCTCAACGGGGAATCCCTCGGCGTACGGGAGTTCGACGTCAAGAAGACCACCGACGGCCGTACCTACCTGGAGACCACCGAGGCCACCGGCGACGACAAGACCTTCACCGACGGCCCCTACCCGGGCAGTTACACCAGCCCCAACGGCAGCGCCGGCAAACTCCACCTGACCTGGAAGGTGCCGTACCGGCCGGGCGAGCTGCGGGCGGTGGCCCGGCGGGACGGCATGGCCGTCGCGAGCGACGTCCTGCGCACGGCCGGCGCCCCGCACGCCGTACGCCTCACCGCCGACCGCAAGTCCCTGGCCGCCGACGGCCGTTCGCTCGCCTTCGTCACCGCCGAGATCACCGACGCGCACGGGGTCGTCGTGCCCGACGCCGCGCACCTCATCGCCTTCGACGTCTCGGGCGGCTCACTGGCCGGTGTGGACAACGGCCGCCAGGAGAGCGCCGAGCGCTACCAGGCGAGTACCCGGACCGCCTTCCACGGCAAGGCGCTCGCCATCGTGCGGTCCGGCGC
>NZ_JACBWZ010000938.1 GCF_013870595.1 Streptomyces sp. WELS2
GCGACCAGCGGCCCGGCACGGCGGCGTCCTCGCGCAGCAGTTCCTCGGTGGTGGCCCGGCCGGGCCGCGCCACCAGGGTCACCTCGGGCCGTTCGTTGTCGGCCGCCAGCAGCTGCTCGATGCCGGTCCGGCCGCCGCCGAGGGAGTCCCAGAGCGCGGAGACGACCCAGCGCGGGTGCGAGTGCACGACGGCCAGGTGGTCCTCGGGGTCCTCGTCGTAGGGCGGCGCGACCTTCCCGGTCCAGCCCTCGAGGTCGTCCTGGGCGACCTTGCGGAGCACGGCGTTGACGAACTTGGCCCGGCCGTCCCCGAGCACCACCCGGGCCAGCTCCACGGAGGCGGAGACGGCCGCGTGCGTCGGGATCCGGGTGCCGAGCAGCTGGTGCACACCGAGGCTGAGCACGTCCAGCACCGGCGGGTCGACCTCGCGCAGCGGCCGGTCGACACAGGCGGCGATGACGGCGTCGTAGGTGCCCTGCCGGCGCAGCGTGCCGTACACCAGCTCGGTGGCGAGCGCGGCGTCCCGGGCGTCGAAGTCGCCCTTGTCGCGGGCCTTGCGCAGCAGCGGGGGCAGCACGAGGTTGGCGTAGGCGTCCCGCTCGTCCACCGCGCGCAGCGCCTCGAAGGCCAGGATGCGGACGGGGTCCTTCTGGGGACGGCGGTAGGGCTTGGCGGGCCTGCGGGGCCGCCGGGACTGCTCGCTCACGAAAAAGGTGCTCCGGAGATAGAAGGGGGATGCGTCTCCAGCCTACGTCGGGGCATCCCCGCCACCGCCGTCCGGGGCGTCAGCCGCCGAGCGTCTCGCCCTCCGCGATGCGCACCCCGCGCGCCCAGTCGGCCGCGCGCATCGGCTTCTTGCCCTGGGCCTGCACCCAGAGCAGTTCGACGGCGTACGAGCCGGTGCCCACGTGCACGCTGTTCTTGCCCACCGTGAGCCGGCCCGGCTCCAGGCCGGTCCGCTCGGGCACGGGGACGACCTGGACCAGCTTGAGCCGCTCGCCGCGGAAGGTGGTCCAGGCTCCGGGCGCGGGGGTGCAGCCGCGCACGACCCGGTCGACGCGCAGCGCGGGCGCCGCCCAGTCCACCCGGGCGTCCTCGACGGTGATCTTCGGGGCGAGGGAGACGCCCTCGGCGGGCTGCGGTACGGCCTTCAGGGTCCCGTCCTCGATGCCGTCCATGGTGGCGGCGAGCAGTCCGGCGCCCGCGAAGGCGAGCCGGGTGAGCAGGTCGCCGCTGGTGTCGGTGGGGCGGATCGCCTCGGTGACGGTGCCGTAGACGGGCCCGGAGTCCAGGCCCTCCTCGATGAGGAAGGTGGACGCCCCGGTGATCTCGTCGCCCGCCATGACGGCGTGCTGCACGGGCGCGGCGCCGCGCCAGGCGGGCAGCAGCGAGAAGTGCAGGTTGACCCAGCCGTGGGCCGGGATATCGAGGGCGGGCCGGGGCAGCAGGGCGCCGTAGGCGACGACCGGGCAGCAGTCCGGGGCGATCTGCTTCAGCCGCTCCAGGAAGTCCGGGTCCCGGGGCTTGAGCGGCTTCAGCACCTCGATGCCGGCCTCCTCCGCCCGCTCGGCCACGGGGGACGCGACCAGCCTGCGCCCGCGCCCGGCCGGCGCGTCGGGCCGCGTGACGACGGCGGCCACCTCGTGCCGCCCGGAGTCGAGCAGGGCGTCCAGGGCGGGAACGGCGACCTCGGGGGTGCCGGCGAAGACGAGCTTCATGGGCGGGATCGGGCCTCTCGGGCGGGGAGGGTCGGGCAGCGCACCAGTCTATGACCATGGACGGCGCACGGGTGGGCGACCGGCGTACGCATATGCCCGTACGCCCCCACCCCGTGACCAGCGGGGGGTCGGCGCGTTGGTCAAGAAAGAGTTGACCACATCGGGCCGCTTTCGCGGCCGAATTCCTTTCAACGCCGGTTCGAGAGGCTTGTTCATGGCCGACCACGCAACCCACGACGCCCAGGCCCGGGCCAGCCTGCACTTGCTGGTGCGGGACATCGAGCGGGTCCGCCGGCAGGTGGACGCGCTGCGTACGCTCACCGCCCAGCTGGGCAACGTCTACCGCCCGCGCCGCTCCGGCCCCTCCACGGGCTTCGTCGTCTACGGACGCGCCCCCGCCCCGACGGTCCGCCTCGCCCAGGAACTCCGCGACAGTGTCGAGACGCTGGTCACGGCCGCGGTGGACTTCGACCGCTCGCTCGGTTTCTCGTGGGACGCGGTGGGCTCGGCGCTCGG
>NZ_JACBWZ010000939.1 GCF_013870595.1 Streptomyces sp. WELS2
GTACGCGCGTCGGTGAGGTGCATCGGGCCGTAGCCGCCCGTCACGCTCGGCGCACCGCCGTGGCTGTCCCAGCGGGACTGGAGGTAGGAGACGGCCAGCAGCACGCTCTGCGGCACGTGGTAGCCGGCCGCCGCGGTGGCGAACGCCTGTTGCAGACGGAGCGCGGAGGAGTCCGGGGCGGGATGGGCGGGGGCCGCGCCGAGCAGGGGCAGCAGCAGCGCCGCGGAGGCGAGCGGGACGGCGGCCCGCAGCGGGCGTCTGTGACCGGCCGGGTCCGGGGGAGTGGTGGCGTGTCCTCGCAAGGCGGCCTCCAGTGAAGGGCGGGGCGTGCGACGCCGGGTGGATCAGTCGTACCGGTTCGCCGACGGCCCGTCAATGACACCTTCACCGAAGCGACTTACCACGTCACGGACGGCTCCGGCGATTCGTCCCGGGAGTCGGGAGGGGCCCGGCTCGCATGGTGAGGTGCCGCGTTCGACAGTCCGCGCGCGGCGTCACGTGCCGTTTCGCGGACACCCTCTCGCGACAATGCTTCACATGGACGATGCCTTCACGCTCCTTCGGCGGGCGACCGGCCTGCTCCCCGAGGGTGCCCGGGCCGAGAGCGGTGTGACGATCGACGACGTGCGCGACTACCAACGGCACCAGGAGTGGGAGCTCGTCCTCGACCTCCTGATGGAGATCGCGGACGAGCACCCCGTTTCCTCGGGATTCTG
Organism: Streptomyces sp. WELS2; assembly: GCF_013870595.1. Classification (GTDB taxonomy): domain Bacteria; phylum Actinomycetota; class Actinomycetes; order Streptomycetales; family Streptomycetaceae; genus Streptomyces. The sequence continues at coordinate 717 of NZ_JACBWZ010000939.1, forward strand.
GTCGCTGCTCGTGGAGGCGGCCCGCCAGATGAGGCTGGAGTCCAGGGCCGGCTGGTGCGAGTGGCGGGTCCAGGAGGCACAACACGGCATCCTCCGGGCCAGACTGAGCCTGCTGAGCGCTGAGGAAGGCGGACGGCGGACCGCCTTCCCCGGGCAGGGGCGGCTGCGGCCGCTCTGGGACATCGGCAATCGAGCGCCCGACGGCGGGCAGGCGGTGAACGTCGCGCGAGTGTGGGTGGAGGGTGCGCCCGGCCTGGCACCGGGAGAAAGCGCGACGGTCCGTCTGGCACCACTCAGCCCCGAACAGTGGCGTCACGTTCAGCCTGGCGATGTGATCACCATGCACGAGGGCGGACCGGTTGTCGGTACAGCCGTGATCATCGAGGTCACGCCACCTTCGGGCCCCGGGCGCGAGGGAGATCGGTAGGCACGGACCCGCGCATCCGCGGCCGGCACGACGGACCGGCCGCGGTGCGCCGCCGCTGGGGGCGCACCGCCAAGCCGTTCCTCGTCCTCAGCGGGTGCCGACCGCCGCGCGTACCGCCCTGCGGGCCAGCTGGCAGTCGTCGTGCAACCGCCGCAGCAGCAGCCGCTGTTCCTCGCCGGACGGCATGGCACCGGGCAGCGTCGTGCCCGGGGGAACCGGGGCCGCCTCCTGCATCGAACGCTGGACGGCCGTCTCGTACGTGCGGATCTCCCGGGTCAGCAGCAGCATCAGGTTCACCAGGAAGGCGTCCCGGGAGGCCGGGCCCGCCGACTGGGCGAGCTGGCTGATGTGGCGCCGGGCCACCGGAGCGGCGTCCCCGAGGGCCAGCCACAGCGTCGCCAGGTCGTACCCGGGCAGGTACCAGCCCGCGTGCTCCCAGTCCACCAGCATCGGACCGGCCGGGGACAGCAGGATGTTCGACAGCAGGGCGTCGCCGTGACAGAACTGGAGCATGCCCTGCCGGCCCACCTCGAGGGCGATGCCGTGCAGCAGCTTCTGCAGGTCGCCGAGGTCCCGGTCGGTGAGCAGGCCCAGTTCGTGGTACCGGGAGATCCGGGCCGCGTAGTCCAGCGGCATGTCGAAGGTGCCGGCCGGGGGCCGCCAGGCGTTCACCCGGCAGATGGCGCCGAGCGCGGCCCGGATGTCCGCGCGCGGCGGGGCCTCCATCGGATGCCGCTGGAACGCCACCGGGCGGCCCGGCAGCCGTTCGATCACCAGCGTGCAGTTGTCCGGGTCCGCCGCGATCAGCCTCGGCACCCGCACCGGCGGCCGGTGCCGGACGAACGAGCGGTATGCGGCTATTTCCTGCCGGCTCCGCTCCACCCACGCCGGCGAGTGGTCCAGGAGACACTTGGCGACCGCCGTACCGCGCCCCGTCGTCCCGACCAGAAGGACCGACCGCCCGTTCTGCCGCAGCACCTGCACCGGGACGAACTCGGGGCAGATCCGCTGCACCGACGCGAGCAGAGGACGACGAGGTCGCCGGGGGCGGGAGTGGGCGTCCCGGCCGGCAGGCCTCCCACGCC
>NZ_JACBWZ010000094.1 GCF_013870595.1 Streptomyces sp. WELS2
TGGCCGTGTCGATGCGGCCGAGCATCTGGTTGAGGCAGGTGGTCAGGCGTCCCACCTCGGTGTTCGGGGCGGCCACTTCGGGAACGCCGTGAGAGTAGTCGCCGACGGTGATCGCCGTCGCGGTCTCCTCGATCCTGGTCAAGGGGCGCCACTTCCACGACCTCCGCCGCTCCACCGCCGCCCTGCTCCTGGAACAGGGCGGCGAACTCGTCCTGATCACTGACGTCGCCGTCGACTACTGCCATCACCTCATGCTGAAGGCCCACCAGGCATCGCCTGGTGGGCCTTCAGATTTACACTTCTGATGCCCAGAAACCGACCGCTACTACCTGAGCGTCACGGCTACACCGAATTCCCTCAGAACACCCATAACGGACGCCGCCAGCGAGGCGCCCATCCTTTCCTGCACGCCGGAAAAGTGTTCCCACACCAGCTCGAACGGAGCGCCGGCACTCCGGGACGCCGCAAGGCAATCAGCAAGCCCGTCAAGAGTGGATCCAAAATATCCACCGGGACCATTAACTGATTCACCAAGTGCGCAATAGAAGCTGCTTTCACCGAGGATCTGCCTACCATCGATTACGCAGATTTCTCCGACGCCGTACCTCTTAGCCGCATGCCCTGTTTCGAACCAGGAGTTCTGAACAACATGGAGCCAGCTATCATGCGATTCGGCGGGATACCGCCCCCATTCCCCCTTTTCGAGCGGACTACCCGAAGCCCAGCGACGCCAAAACGCTCCCGCTGCGGCGTACGGGCAGGTATGGCCATAGAAGGTCGCGACAAAGCCGCCTTGCCCGCGGCTGCCCTCACCCTCGAACGTAGAGCGCAGGCCAACCCGACCGATGTAATACGACCCGATCGCCTTGCCAAGCGAGTTGACCACGCGCAGCTCCACGTCGGACAAGTCCTTGCCTAGGCTGACCGGTTCTCGCGCCGATCCATAGATCAAGATGTCCTCGGACTGTGCGTGATCGGACTCCACAAAGAAGCCACTGATTTCGCGCGCCGTGACGATGACTTTTCCGGACGCTTCTTCAATTAGGTGATAGAGCGGAATAATTGAACCATTTTCACTCATCTCGCACCTTCCCACTGCCGACTAGGCAAATTCTAGCGGAAAGTCCGAGGAAGCATGGCGGCGGCCGCCCCGGACTCTCCACTACATTCACTTCCGCCTACTGCCACCCAGAGTCAGGGAAGTGGGGCCCACTGAAGGGCTTGATTGTCTTGTAGTGGTCATTCGTCCACCCCATCACTACCCGACCATCGGACAGGGTCTTTGCTAGAATTCGAGCGCTGTCACCCTTAGATCCGGGAACTCGATACTCCAGTGCACCCGCCCAGCGCTTCTCGTGAGCCGCCTTGCCTTGGAATACCTTTTGTGCGCCGGTGTCAGGATCCGTCTGAGGAACGCCCCTCCCGGCCCTGATGTCGTCATAGGCATTCACGAAGTGCCTCGACATCCCCTGCGGGAGCGGATCTGACAGCTTTCCGTTGGAGCATCCGCTGCTGTTGTGAACGAGGATCGGAGTCTCGCCCGCCAGCACATAGTACGTGTGGAGGTCGTCTACGGTGAGGTTGTATGTGCGGGCATGCTTCGTGAACGGCTTGTTCCCCGTGACGATGACCGTTTCGCCGTCATCGGTCAGCAGTGTCATACCTGCTGCCAGTTCGCCTGCAGGGATCCAGCGCTTCTCGGAAGGTGCCCAGAAGGGGTGCTCGTGCGTCGCCGTGAGCTCGTCGATGCCGTCTTCGGTTGCGATGGACAGCGTGTTGAAGTGCTTGTCGGCTTCGGTTCGAATGAGGCTGGTTACCTCACGTGCCCCTTGCTCACCGGTTTCCGGATCTGTTGCCAGAACCTTGTCACCAAGCTCGATGTCCTCAATGTTCTTGGTAGTGCCGTCTGCCATGAGGACGTCGGTACCAGCGAGGAAACATTTGCAACCCGTTCCCCCCTTCTTGGAGCCCTTCCCGGCGCTCGCAGCACCCTTCACTGCATCCTTGGCCAACTTCTTTATGGCGCCGACCGTGCTGAATACGGAAACGAGGTCCACGAAACTGTCGCCTGCGTCGTACGCCTTGTTGTCCTTCTTCAGACCGTTCTCTTCGACCAGCTTCGCCAGGTCGTCCTGGTTCGGGGTGCAGCCTCGGTCGGTCCACTGGCACCAGGGGACAACAGCCATGTAGGCAAAATCTGCGGCGGCAGCAACACCCTCGGCGAAGCTCACCGATCCCCCGAGGGCAAAATCCTTGAAAGAGCCCTGGGCGCGTGGGTTCTCGGGTTCGTTGCTCATGCACCCTGGCTTGAAGGCGGGATAGCCACTGCCACAGGTGGTTCCTCCCCCGACTCCGCCGCCCGCGTTGCTGTAGTTGCCGCTGAGGTAATCGCTGCCGCCGTAGTTGCCGCTGCCCATGGGGGACATGCCGCCGCTACCAACACCGCTACTGCTGCGGATGCGGTTGACGTAGGCAGTCACAATCTTGACGACCGCCTTGATCAGCTTGACCAGGGAGAGCCAGAACTTGCCGTCCGGGTCGGCGAAGGTGACGGGGTTGTTGTTGCTGTAGGCGTAGCCGTTGATCTGCTGGGGATCCGTCAAGTCGCCGATGGGGTCGACGCTGATGAAGCGGCCGGTGGCCGTGTCGTAGTCGCGGGCACCGAGGTGCGTAAACCCGGTGGGGTCGTCGGTGCCGCCGACAAATCCCTTCTCGCCTTGCCAAGCGGCGGGTTTGGTGCCGCGTTGTTCCCCGAACGGCTGGCTGTGACGCCGTGTTAGGGCCTGACCGGCGGCGTTGACCTGGAGGCTGGCTGTGCCGTTCTGGTCGGTACACATCCATGTCAGTGCACTGGGAGTGCGCATGGCGACGGTCTTGCCGGCGTGGCTGTAATAGCGGGTGGCTTCGACCTTGCCGCTGGCCTTGTCAAGGCGGAGTTCGGTTTCGCCGAGGTAGAGAGTAGTGCCGGTGGTATCGCGCCGGATGAGGCGGTTGCCGTCGGCGTCGTTGAGGAAGGAGGTGGTGGCGTTGTTCGCCTCCGTCACCTTGCTGAGGCTTCCTTCGACGTCCCACTCAAGCCTCTGCGTCGTGCCGTTGAGGTCGCGGGTCTCTGTATTGCCACTCGCGTCGTAGGTATAGGTGTTGGCCGTCTTCGTTCCGCCGGCCAACTCGGTGACCGTGCCCGCAAGGGCGTGCGGGCGGGGCTGGTCGGTCGTCTTGTAGGTGTAGGTGGTGGTGGCTGGTCCGCCGCTGGCCAGGTTGTTGGTGGCGGTCTTGCGGTTGCCGGCCGTGTCGTAGGTGAAGCTCTGCCAGTACGGAGCGCGGCCACTCACATTGCTGGTACTCGGGGTGGTGGCGCAGTCGGTGGTGGTGGTCCAGGCGGCCTTCAGGCGACGGTGACCGTCATAGCTGAAGCACTGCCTGTCGCCCGGGCTGGTGGAACGGTCATCTATCTCAAGAGGGTTGCCCGCTTTGTCGTAGCGGTAGTAGATGTCGGCGTCGGTCCCGGTGTGCGTCTCGGACTTCACCGTCTGGCGTGCCAGGCGCTTGGTGCCGTCCTCGTACGAGTAGTTGACCTCGGTCCAGTCAGCGGTGGAGGACACCCCGAGAGTGGTGCGGATCTGCTCGCCTGCCGGCAGGTAGTCCGTGTTCTGCACCAGGCCGGTCAGGCCCTGCAGGGTGTCGGGCAGCCGGGTCGAGGTGTAACCGTAGGTCAGGGTTTCGGCGGCGAGTCCTCCCATGGCGGGGATGGTGCGCTTTTGAAGCGTGCCGTCGAGGTTGTAGACGTTGGTGATGGTGTACGTTCCGGTGCCGGCGAGAGCGCCTTCCTTGGTGCTGACCGTGTACTGCTCCTTGAGGGGCCGGTACACCTTGTCGTAAGAGGCGTTGGTCGTGGCGTAGACGTCCCCCGTCTTGCCGCCTACGTAGCGGATAGACGAGGTGAGCCGCCCCTTGGCGATGGTGTCGTAGGTCCAGCGAGCCAGGTACTGCGCGTCGGCCGGCGTGGGAACGCCGTTGACGACGGGGACGGCTCCGTCGACCCGCGCGGTCTGACGCCCAATCAGGTCATAGGTGTAGCCGAGCGTCTTGCCTCGAGCATCGGTGGCCTCGATGACCTGGTCGAGGTCGTTGTACTTGATGGAGCTTGAACCGGAGTCGGGGTCTGCCGCGGAGGTCTGGCGGCCGAGCAGGTCGTAGCCGTAGCTCCACGTGTTGCCGTCGTCGTCCTTGACGGTCTTCAGCCGGTCGGCGTGGTCGTAGGTGTAGTTGAGCGTGGTGAAGGTGGCGGTGGCGGTGTTGCCGTCGTACTCGCGCTTCTCCACCAGGCGGCCGCGGGCATCGACCTCCTCGCGTACGGCCGATGCTCCCACGGGAGGCTCGACCGTGGTGGCGTTGCCATCGTAGGTGTGGGTGGTGCGAGAGAACTCCTGCTCGTTGACGAGGATCTTCTCCACCGTGGGACGGCCTGCGCCGTCATAGGTTGTCACGGTGCCGGCGGGAGCTGCGGTCGTGGGATTGGCCAGCACACCCGTGGGCTCAGTGGTGTCGATGAAGTCCGCGGAGGTCTCCGCTTCGAGACCACGGGTGTCGTACTTGGTTTCGGTGATCACACGGCCGGTGCCGGTGGCCGCCGGGGTCTGAGTCTGTCGTGGCCGTAGTAGCGCGTCGTAGATGGCGTACTGGGTGAGGTAGGTGCTGCCGTCTTTGTTGAGGGATTTGGTGGCTACCCACGATGCCGCCGTGGCCTGCACCTTGTACTCGAACTTCTGGCTGGCCGTGTGGCCGGCCGAGCGGTCACGGTCTGCGAGCCACACATCGGTGAGGCGGCCCATCGCGTCGTAGGCCATCTCCGTGCGGTTGCCGTTGGGGTCGATGCTGGCGGTGTTGACCCCCCAATCCGGTGCGATCTCGGTAGTGACCGTGTGGCCGAGTGCGTTGGTCTCCACAGTCTTGGTCAGCGGGCCGGCGCCTGCCGGGGTGAATTCGGCGTGCTTGGTCTTGGTACCGGTGGTGTCCCAGGTGTCGGTGGCCCGACCCAGGGCATCGAAGGCCGCGGTGCCGACGGTCTGGTAGCGCGGGGTACCATCGGTGGCGTAGCCGGTGGCCCGCTCAACTCGGGTGAGGTCCCCCTTGGTGGGTGCGGTGCCGTAGGCCTGCCCGTCGTAGGAGCTCCTGACGTCCGAGATGACATCGGTGGTGTCCGGGTCGTTGGTCCGGTTCGGCGTTACCGCACACCCCGTGGAAACCTTCTCCACACGCTTGGGGTAGCTGAGCATCCAGGTGGCTGTGTTGGTGGCGTACTCGGTGCGGGTGCAGTCCTTGCTGCCTGCCGCGTCGGTCTCCACGGTCAGCGGCTGACCGGTGGCCTCGTCGTACGTGGTGGTCGTGGTGGACGTGAGCTCGCTGCCGCTGTTCAGACGGGTGCGCTTGATCTCGCTTCCGGTGCGGACGATGTAGCCGTTGACGGTGCCGTAGGAGTGGGTGTCGGTGGAGGTCTTCTTCGACCACGGGGTGGTGACCGTCGCGGTCACTTCGGCACCGGACGCGCCGTTGTAGGTGATCTGCTCGCGGACCTGGCCGGCGTACTGCTCGGAGTCGGTCTTGGCCACGCCCTTGGAGTCGGTGATGGACTCGCTGCGGGTGGTTCCGTCCGCCTGCTTGTCACCGTCCATGCCGCGGTAGTACAGCGCGGTGGTCTTCGACCGGATGCCCGTGGCCTCACCGATGGTGGTGGTCACCTTGTTGTAGCCGCGCCAGATGCCCCAGGTGCGGTACTTGGCCTGCGTGATGGGCGACTGGTCGTCATAGGCCCAGGCACCGCCGCCGCTGTAGGTGTAGTCCGTCTGCTTCAGCGGTGCGCCACCGGTCGGGTCGGACTCGGTGACCTGGGTGACGACGTACTTGTGGAAGAAGTCGGTACGCGGCTGCGGATCGGTGCCTGGCGTCGGGTTGGACGGCGGGATCCACTTGACCGGATAGCAGCGCTTGGTGTTCTTGTCGAGCGCGGTCGGAATGTTGGTGTCGGCTATGCATTCCGGGTCGGAGTAGTTGGCCGTGAGGACCGAACCCGTTTCCGAAGTGACTGTGCGTACTCGCCACTTGATGTAAGGCGGGACGTCGTCGCCGGTCTTGTCGACGCGGTTGTGCAGCTGGATGCCGGTGAACTTCACCGCGGGCATGGTGATGGGGGTGCCGGACTTGCCTGTGTGCTGGATGGACTTCAGCCACAGGCCAGGAGCGGAGCCGTCGCCGGGGTCGGGGAAGGAGTGCTCCAGGTGCCAGTTGTTGACGTCGCGGTAGTCGGTGTCCGCGCCGGTACCGGAGCCCTTGTAGACCTGGGTGGTGACGTCGGTGAGTCGTTTGCGGGTGAAGAAGGACGGGGCGGGCTGGTCGGTGCAGGGCTTGCCGGAAGCACAGATCTGGTCGAACGGCACGTCCGGCCAGGCGGCCTTGTTCGTGTCGGTCAGGTTGGCGCAGGTCTCGCCGCCTGAGACGGGGATGCAGCGCTCGGCGACGGTGAACTTCACGCGGGCAGCGGCGGGTTGGGTGGTGGAGAAGATGGTGTCGGTGCGCTGACCGTAGTCGATACGCTTCAGGTAGCCACCGCGCGTGTAGGCGCTTCCGTTGCCGGTGGTGCCGTTCTTGGCGTAGTAGTTGGTCTCTTTGCCGTACCAGTAGCTGGTGACATTCCCGTGCGGGTCCACGACATAGTCGAGGTTCCAACGCCAGGCCTGGATCTTGGCCCGGTCGGCGAAGGTGCTGCCGTCGGAGTAGCCGGGCTCGCCGGAGTCGTCGCCGAAGACCGGTACGGTCCACACCGATTCGGTCTCAGGGTTGCCGCTCGTCCAGCCGGGAAGCCGGTTCTTGCCGAACACGTACTGCGTGCCGTTCGTGGCGGTGACGGTCCAGTACTCGCCGTTGTCGTCGCCGTTGACCGCGCCGGTTCCCAGCGTGACCTTCTCGCCGTCGTCGCTCTTCAGGTGCCAGCCCTTGGCGTCCTTGATCAGCGGGCTTGACTTGCCGTTGAGGACGACGGAAGCGTTGTCCTCCTTCCAGCACTGGTCGTACTTCTTGTCCTGCCCGTCGTCGTCGCAAGAGCCGTAGGACCGCTCGATGTAGGAGCCGGGCAGGTCGAAGCCCTCGCCGACCCAGGAAGGCTGAGCGGAGGTGGTGGAGGTGCGGCCATCGACGCTCTGCGCCGAATAGCCGATGGACAGCGACGGTGCGCTCCCTGCCGGTGCGGGCACCGTCCCCAGCGGGTAGCTCCAGGTGAAGTCACCGTTCGAGCCACCGCCGGCCCAGGTCGCGGACGCGGACAGCGGGGTCGCCTCGTAGGAGCCCTGGTCGGACCCCGTACCAGCGGACAGGGCCAGCACCGTCATGGTGCCGGCGGCGTTCTTGGCCTGCGTGGTGGTGATCTGGGCGGTCAGAGTGTCCTGCTGGGCGTTGTTGTCGGTGGCCAGCACCTTGGTGGTGCGGCAAGCCGCCTTGCCCGGGGTCGTCAGGGCACACGCGGGCAATTGGACGACGCGCAGACGGCCGGACCAGTTGCCGCCGTAGGCACCGGCGAATTCGCTGTAGTCGACCGTAAGCGAAAGCGAGGCGGGGTCGGTTTCCCCATCGGTGCGCTGCACCGACAACAACACCCCGTCCAGACCCAGTTGTTGAGCCTTCTCGCGGTCAAGGACGGTCACCTTGGCCTGCTCAGCAGCCGGTGCGGCACTCTTCCTGCCGGCAGCGGACTTCGGCTTCGCAGGGGCGCCGAGGGCGACCGGCAGCTTGCCCGCCTTCCCAGACTCGCTCTTGGCAGCGGGTACGTCCAGCGTAACCGACCCGGACGTGGGCCATTTCGGAGCGTCGGCGGCCCGATCGCGGGTCTTCTGCGCGGCCTTGATCGTCGGATCGTCGATCTTTATCAACTTGGACTTGAACGGCGTCGACATACCGTACTCCGGCGCTGCCAGCTCGCTGTGCGGCCGGCTGGTGTCCTCAGGCGGAGTGGCGCCGAGCAAGGTGGCCATCACGGCACCGGCGACCGGCAGGCTGACCACGGTCAGCCTGCGTCGTCCGGCGCGCTGCCAAGACCACGCGTGCAGTTGGAATCTGCGGCGTTTCACGGATGGATTTCCTCATGTCGATAGGCGGTGCGCCGGATGCCTCAATGCGAAGGAGCCGGCGCACCGCAGTCGGTGTGATGCGAGAAGGTGCGGGTGAGCCGGATCAGCCGATGTCGACCGGCGGCTCATCGACGATGGCGAGTTGCGCGATCTCCGCTTCGGAAAGCACTCCGGCGTACACACGCATGTCGTCGAGCTGGCCGGGCAAGGCATCTCCCCAGGCCCCCGTGTCGCTACGACGGGCGCCGCCGAGGGTGACCGGGCCGGTGGGCTGGAACGTGTCGCTGACGAGTACGCCGTCTTCAGCACCTTCTCGGCCACCGGTGACGTAGAGCTTGGCAGACTGGTCGGCCGAGTCGAACACGCCGGCCACGTGGATCCAGCCGCCAGGCGGGTTCACCTCGTCCGAGGCAACCGAATAGCTCGGCCCGCCGATCCCGTCGGTGCCGGCCAGGCCGAAGTACCAGTCGCCTACCGTCTGGCCCGCTTCTTGGCGATACCACAGACGGAAGGCGTTGCGGTTCGCTCCCGGGTGGGAGAAGACGGTCGGCGAGTGGGCGACCGTGGTGTCCTCGAGTTCGGACTGCTCGAGTTTCACCCATCCGACCACGGTGAAACTGCCGGAGTCGTCCAGCTTGACCGGGGCGGAGGCTTTGCCCAGGGCGTCAGCGTCGAGGTTCAGCACGTTGCCGTGGGCGTAATCATCCGTACTGGTGAACGTTGCGCCAGGCTGCAGGGTCAAGACGTTGCCCCGCCCGCTGCTGTCGGCGCCACTGATGCCGCTGGTCTCGTCCAGGTTCCAGTGGGCCATCAGTTCGGCCTGCGGCTGGCCCGTTTCAGGGTTTTCCAGGTTTGTCAAGCCCCACAGCTCGTCCGGGTAGACGACGCGGTTGTAGACAGCGACCTGGTCCACTTCGCCGTCGAGCTGCGTACCGGTGCCCCAGCGGCCGACCTCCAAAGGACCCGGTGCGGCCCACGGCGTGGAGAAAGCGACTTCCGCGTTCAGCTTGCCGTTGACGTACAGTCTGATCTTCTGGGCCTGCCGGTCGTAGACACCGAGGAGATGGGTCCAGGCACCCAGGACAGGGGGCTTGGCCGCGATGGCTCGGACGATGGTTGCACCGTTGACATCCGAGACGTCCTTGTCGTACCGATTGAAGATCCACCGGTCGTATGCGGTCGAGTAATACAGTTGGAAGCCGCCGACGTTGGTACCGCGCTGCTGCAACACCGTCGACTGCGTCTTGGAGTTCAGCTTCACCCAGCTGGACACGGCGAAGCTTCCCGTTGTGTCCACGACGGGGCCGCTGGTGGCGGCGTAGCCGTTGCCCGCCGTGCTCCTGAAGCCCTGCCCGAGGCGGGCCTTGGCCACCCAGGACCCGCCGGACACGGTGAGCGGGTGACTGGCGCCCTGCGCATTGGCGACGATGGTGCCGGTACCTTCGTCGAACTTCCACACGCCGACCGGAGCCGATGGCTTGGCCACGTTGAAGAGGTAGTCCTGGGTCTCTCCGGGATTGCCGGCGGCGTCATACGTCTGTACGCGCAGCGTGTTCGTCAGACGCTTGTCCGGCGTGGCCGAAACCGTGTGGCTGGTGGTGTTGGTGGTGTAGGTCTTGTCGTCGATCTTGATGCCGTTCAGCCAGGTCACGTAGCGGCGTACGTCGCTGGAGCCGGCGGAGATGATGAACTTGCCGGTCATGCCGACGCTGCCGGTCTCCGGGGAGCCCGCGCAGGTGGTGCCGGCGCACTCGGGGTACTGGTTCTTGTCCGAAGTGATGGTCGGCTTCGGCGGGCCGACGGAGTCGACCTTGAAGTAGCATGACGAGGACCACGGCCCGTACAGGTAACCGGTGGTGCCGCCGTAGGTGTACTTGAACTCCGTACGCGCCCGGAAGCGGTAGGTCGTGCTCTGCACGAGGCCTGCGGTGACCACTGTGCCGGCAGTACCACTGGCAGTCCAGGTGGAGGGCTTCAGTGAGGTCGGCGTGGTGCTGTTGCCCGCGTACAACTCGAAGTTCGGGCGCAGGCTCGCCTGCGAGCCGTCCGACGAGGTCGGTGTGGCCGTCAGCCGCGGCGTGGTGTCACGGATCACCGCCGGACTGGTCGATGCCGAACACGACACGTTCGGATCCGACATCTTCACCGACGACGGCGCGGCCGTCGGCGGCGAAACATAGGTGATCGACAAGACCGGCTTACGACCCGTCGTGGAGTCCGGGTCCTTGGGCGACATGAACTGCTTCCACGCGTTCGGGTCGCTTTCACTCGCCCGCAGACCCAGCGTCGTCGTGATCGACTTGGCCTTCGCGGTATAGGCGACCGCAGCTGTGGCGTCGAACTCGACCGTGCCGTCGGGGCAGTTGGAGGAAAACCCCTTGGCAGCGGAAACCGTGTCGACTTTCGAGGACCACGACAGATTCGACGACCACTTCGTCGACGAAGAGATCGTGCCGGTCCGCCACAACTCCACATCGGTCTTTGTGCAGTTCGCCGACCAGATCTCGTACGCGGAGAAGTCGGCGTGGAGAATCTTCTTGCCCGCCACCGACCGAGTGTCGAACTGGAACACGGAGCGGACCTTCTTGTTGTCCACATACGCGTCATAACCCACGCCCATGGCGTGGCTGGTGTTCCAGAACGTCGAGCCGCTCTCGTTGGACCACAGCGCCGTCCAACCCGTCAGCTTCCCCGCCACTGTAGGCGGATCGATCACTACCGGGTACGACGTCTTCGGGTCCGCCAGGAACTCCTGGTCGGGTACCACCGTCAACTCGTCCTGCCCAACCGCCATCTCGGCGACAGACGTACGCGCCTGGGCCGGCGGGGTCACCGGATCCACCGGGTCCGACGCGGCCACCGCCATCCGGCCGGCGGGCTGCGCCGGGCCGGCATCCCACATCAGCGGCGCGCTGTTGATGAACGCCGGATGCCCGCCCTCGTCAACGTAGGAGACCACACCATCTTGGTCCCGGACCGTCAGACCGTCCGCCTTGACCGGATAGCTGATCGACTTCAGCTGAGCCGCGGCCTCCGGGGTATGGACCACCAGGCTCTGGGTGAATCCGTCGGGCAGGACCTGGACGACCAAGTCGACGTCCGGCCGCACTGACTTGTAGACGGCGCGCGAGCCTTCCAGGACCGGCTCCGGCAGCGCCCAGGGCGAGAAGACTTCGTAGGCGTGACCGCCGCGTTCGAAGCGCACCAACGGCGCCTTGCCACCGCCACCGGACAACGTCATGTCCAGAGCCGCTACCGGTACCAACGTCCCATCCGCAGCCTTCAGCAGCGTGGTGTCGACAGACTTCCACGTGTCGCCCTTTCGGACCCGCTCCAGCGACGGAGACGTCTCCGCGGTGAAGGTGCCGTCCGGGTTCGCGAAAACCTGACCGGTCTCCGTGGTCAGCGCTCCGACCTCGACGCGCTCCCCAGTCTGAGCCGCCCTCGCCGACGCCTTCTGCTCGGGCGTGACCGTGGGCAGGGCGTCATCCTCCCAGAAGGCCTTGCCTTTGGCAGCCTCGTCCGCCGGGGTTGCTGACACCTCCTCGGCCTGCCCCACCTCGGCAGCCGCTACGGACCCCACCGGCGTCAGCACACCCCCCAGCATCGCTGCCGCAGCAGCGGCCCCCACCACACCGGACATGGGGCGCCAACGACGCCCCAACCCCCCACGTTTCATCCCCAGAACCCTCGCTACCCGCAGAAAATGTGAATACAAGTAGCGGACTTTAAGGATCCGTTAAGGATTCTGTCCATGCCCTTAATTCAGACAAGGGTGCACTTCAGGTGATCAACAGGGCATGGCTCGAAAGATCAATGAACCGCCCCGACTGCCCAGGTGACCAGGAATGTCCGTCTTGCGCCTCACGCAGCCCCGAAGGCACAGCGCGCGATCTGTCACCCAGCTCGCCGGACACGGTGGCGCCCTCCGACCTCGGACAGGCCGAGGCCGGCACTTGCCCTGTGGCGGGTCCGCGAGGTATACGACCCTTTCCCCGCCCAGACCGAGCGAGGTCCGGACTCCATGGACCAAAGTCCCGGCCGGGAGCCTGCCTCGACAAGGTTTCGCACACGCGCCTCCAACCCGGCGAGACGCAACGCGACCTCAGCCACGCCGCCTTTCGTGCTGTACGGCAGCCGCGACCCGCCTAGCTGACCGAAGCCCGGCCCGGCACCCGCGCATCGCGAACGGTACGCCGCCCGTCCCCAGGGCTGGCCATGCCCTCTCCCGCCCCAGCGGAGGCCGTGCAACGGTCCGAAAGATCCTGGTTCAACGCAGCGTAGTCAGCACCAAGTCAGCACGGGAGGAGTGAAGACGGGTGCTGACATGGGCTTTCAGTCAGCACCGAACCAGCACGGGAGTCGGCACCGCACCGTCAAGTCACCCCCGACTACGCGCACCGGACAGCACTGGTCTCGGCCACTCCCGAACCCCCGAACCATCCCTCCCCCGCCCCGGCATGGTGCCCGCACGCATACCCGCCCCCCGAACTATGGTGCCCCACCACATGTGCCCCTGACCTGCGTCTTCCTACCGTGTGCCGACACGTATCCGTCGTACCCGTCCCCACCGCACACGAGGAAGTGGCGCACATGGCATCCGGAAACACCGCTCCCCCACGCCCCGCCGGCCTCCCGAGGATCGTCGCCGCCAGCCTCATCGGGACCACCATCGAGTGGTACGACTTCTTCCTCTACGGCTCCGCCGCCGCGCTGGTGTTCAACAAGCTGTTCTTCCCGGGCTCCGACCCGCTCGTCGGGACGCTGTTGTCGTTCCTGACGTACGCGGTGGGGTTCGCCGCACGTCCGCTCGGGGCGCTGGTGTTCGGGCACTACGGTGACCGGCTGGGGCGCAAGAAGCTGCTGGTGCTGAGCCTGGTGCTGATGGGCGGGGCGACGTTCGCCATCGGGCTGCTGCCCACGCACGCCACCGTCGGCTCCGCCGCGCCCCTGCTGCTCACCGCGCTGCGGCTGGTGCAGGGGTTCGCGCTCGGCGGCGAGTGGGGCGGCGCCGTGCTGCTGGTGTCGGAGCACGGCGACGCGCGGCGGCGCGGTTTCTGGGCCTCGTGGCCGCAGACCGGCGCGCCCGCCGGGCAGTTGCTCGCGACCGGTGTGCTGTCGCTGCTCACCGCCGTACTGTCCGACGACGCTTTCGGCACCTGGGGCTGGCGGATCCCGTTCCTGCTCTCCGGGGTGCTCGTGCTGGTCGGTCTGTGGATCCGGCTGTCGGTCGACGAATCCCCCGTCTTCAAGGAGGCGTTGGAGCGGTCCCAGGCGCGGCGGGCCGAGGCGGACGAGCAGCCGCCGCTGGTCTCCGTGCTGCGCCACCACTGGCGGGACGTGCTGGTGGCGATGGGCGCCCGGATGGCGGAGAACATCAGCTACTACGTCATCACCGCGTTCATCCTCGTCTACGCCACCACTTCGGCCGGTGTTTCCAAGCAGACCGCGCTCAACGCCGTACTCGTCGGCTCCGCCGTGCACTTCGCCGTCATCCCGGCCTGGGGCGCGCTGTCCGACCGGGTCGGACGGCGGCCGGTGTACCTGCTGGGCGCGGCCGGTGTCGGGCTGTGGATGTTCCCCTTCTTCGCGCTCGTGGACACCGGGTCGTTCGGGTACCTGATCCTGGCCGTGACCGTCGGGCTGGTGCTGCACGGCGCCATGTACGCGCCGCAGGCCGCGTTCTTCGCCGAGATGTTCGCGACCCGGATGCGGTACTCGGGTGCCTCGATCGGTGCCCAGTTCGCCTCCGTGGCGGCCGGTGCGCCCGCCCCGCTCATCGCCACCGCGCTGCTCTCCGACTACGACAGCTCCACCCCGATCGCGCTGTACGTGATCGCCGCCGCCGTGCTGACCCTGGTGGCCGTGGCGCTCGCGCGCGAGACCCGGCACCGG
>NZ_JACBWZ010000940.1 GCF_013870595.1 Streptomyces sp. WELS2
GTGGGTGCCGTTCTCCTCGTGGATGGATAGACCCACCCAGTATCCCATGGGGGGGTCATCCGGTCGGCGACGAGCCCCGCGACCACCGGCGTGGCGAACGAGGTGCCGCTCCACCGCGCCGGCCCCTCGAACATCACCTGGTCCGGTTTCCCGCCCGCGCTCGTCAGTCCCTCGCTCAACACGCCGGTGTGGGGCGGGTACTGGCAGGTGCACAGGTACTCGTCGGGGCCGAACCGGCAGGAGTCGTAGGTGGAGTGCTGGTAGACGTACGGCACCGGGACCCGGAAACCGGTGAGGGCGCTGGTGAGGCGCTCGCCGGGGGCGTACGCCCGTACCCAGGGGCCGTGGTTGCTGAAGCAGGCCCCGCCCGCGCCGTCCGCGCGCAGCGCCCCGACCGACAGCACGCTGCCGGCGTACTCGGGCAGCCCCGCGTAGGCGGCGGGCCAGAAGGGGGTGGCGCTGCCGTTGTTGCCGGCGGCGGCCACCAGCAGGGTGCGCTGGTCGCGCAGTTCCCGCATGAACGCGTCCAGTCCGATCAGGCCGTCGGCGTCCTCGCCGGGCGTGCCGGCGGACAGGCTGATGATGTCCGGCCAGCCGTCCCGGTCGACCGCCTCGAACAGCAGGTCGCCGAACTCCGACTCCAGCACGGCGCCCGCGTCGCCCAGCGTTCCCCGCACGGTGATGTCGGTGTTGGGCGCGACGGCGGCGAGGAGCCCGGCGATGAACGTGCCGTGTCCGACGTACTGGCGCAGCACGCCGTCGGCGTCGGTCTCGTCGCGCTGGGGGTCGCCGGTGGTGTGGGCGAGCAGCGGGCAGCACCGGTGGTCGCGCACCAGGCCGGTGTCGACCACGAGGACGCCGACCGCGGTGGCCGGGTCGTAACGGCCCTCGGCGGGCGCCGGGTTGGCGGATTCGGTGCGCGGTACGGGCACCGGCTCGTCGCCGGGGCAGGCGTTGACCGCGATGTGCATGACGTGGTTGCGTCCGGCCAGCCGGCGGCCCCGCCGGTCCTCGGCCTGCCGGACGGCGTGCAGGGCGTGCGGCACGGTGTCCTCGCCCTCGGCCGGGTCGCCGACCCGGATCCGGGTGACGCCGGTGCGGCCGGCCTGCGGGCCCTCGCGGCGTACGTGGTCGGGGACGAGACCCCGGGTCTCGGTGAAGTGGGTGCGCACGGCCTCCTCGACGAACGGGGCCTCCTCGCCGTCCCGGACCAGGACGACCCCCTTCTCGTAGAGGAAGCCCGCCGAGTCGTCCGGCCCCATGGTCAGCGGGACGTCCGGCAGGGCGCGCTGGATGTGCTGGAACTGCTCGTGGAAACGCTGTGGTGCCACGTGATGTCCTCCCCCGTAGACGGTGCTACGACAGTGGAGAGTCGCGGCACCGTCGTCTGATACAGCGGGCTACTACCATGCGAGACGTGACAGCGGGAAGCGAGGCGGTTCTCGAACTGCTGCCCATGGTGTTCGCCGACCCGGGCGAGGCGCGGGCGCGGGCCGAACACGTGCTGGGCTCGGGACCGTCGCCGCTGCACGCGAGCGTGGCCCACCAGGTACTCGGCATCTGGCAGCGGGACTTCGGTGACCTGCGCATCGCGCTGCGGCACCTGCGGCGGCGCGGGCTATGGCGGTGTGCGCGTCCCCCGCCGAGCGGGCCGCCCAGGAGGCGGCGAGCAGCAGTTCCGCCTTGCGGGTGGACTGCCCGCCGATCCGGTCCAGTTCCGCGATCGCCGCGTCCGCCTCGGCCAGCGCCTCCGGGGCCAGCCCCGCCGCCCGCAGCACCTCGCAGCGCCGGATCGACAGGTTGTAGGCGGGGGTGCCCAGCTTGGCGTAGCGCTCCTCGGCCTCGTCCAGCAGCCGCAGCGCCGCCGGGATGTCCCCGGAGCGGAAGGCGGCCAGGCCCCGGCTCTCCACCGCGTCCGCCTTGTCGTGCTCCTGGCCGGTGGTGTCCCACAGCCGCTCCGCCGCCGTGAAGTCGGCGACCGCCCGGTCCACCGCGCCGAGCGCCAGGTGCACGGTGGCCCGCAGGGTCAGCGCCCGCGCGGTCCAGATGTCGTCGGCGACCTGGCGCAGCACCGGCAGCGCCCGCCGCACGTCCTCCAGCGCCTCCCGGTGCCGCCCCAGCACCCACCACACGTAGGCGCGCCGGTACAGCACCCGGGCCCGGGTGTGCCCGCTGCCCCGGGCCACCCCCCGCTCGAACGAGGCGAGTCCCTGCCGTGTGCGCC
>NZ_JACBWZ010000941.1 GCF_013870595.1 Streptomyces sp. WELS2
GCCCGCGCCGAACGGCGCACGATCTGCGGGTCGATGGTGGGCAGCGGCAGCGCCCACGCGCCGGCCTCCGGGGCGAACCTCGGCGCGCCGGACGGCGCCGTGACCCGGCGGCCCGGCAACCGTGGCTCGTGCCGGGCCCGTTCCCGGGCGGCGGCCCGCATGTGTCCGGGGCGGGCCAGCTGGTTGAGCGCCGAGGCGAGCGTGCCGCCGGAGAAGGCCGCGTCCACGGTCACATAGCCGTCCACGGTCAGCGGCACGCCCTCGGGCAGCCGGCGGACCGTGAAGTAGACGCCCAGGTCGTGCGGCACCGAGTCGAAGCCGCAGGCGTGCACCAGGCGCGCGCCCGTCTCGCGCGCGCGTGCGTCGTGCCGGACGTACATCAGGTCCACGAACTCCGGCTCGCCCGTGAGGTCCAGGTAGTCGGTACCGCTGTCGGCGCAGGCGGCGACGAGTTCCTCGCCGTGCAGCATGTACGGTCCGACGGTCGTGGCGACCACGCGCGCGTGCCCGGCGAGCGCGCGAAGGGTGGCCGGTTCGCCCACGTCGGCCCGCAGCACGCCGATGCCCTCGCCGCCGGGCAGGCTCTCCCGCAGCCGCTCCAGCCGCCGTTCGTCGCGGCCGGCGACCGCCCAGCGCAGCCCCGGCGGCGCGTGCTCGGCGAGATAGCGGGCCGTGAGCGTGCCGACGAAGCCCGTGGCCCCGAAGAGCACCAGGTCGTAGGAACGGCCGGTCCTGGCGATGCTGCTCATGTCACCCCTTGTCCACACGCCCCCAGCGCAGCCCGCGCCGCTGTTGGTGGCCGAGGCTAGCGTGAGGAGTGCGCAGTCCGAAGACCAGCCCGGAGGCAGCGGTGCCCGCAGCCAGGAACACCCCGCTGCCGCGGGAGCCGACACCCGCGCCCGGGCGGCGTGCCGGCGCCGCGCACGCGGCGGGGCAGGCACCGTCCCGTTCACTCGTCCAGGTGATGGCGAACGCGCCGGGCACTTGGCTAAGCGCTTGCTCGTTGGGTCTTGTGTTCGGTGGAACACGTTCTTAGCATCACCGGTGTTACAGCATCGGTGTCACACACACTTGGGGGCTGGACGGATGACAACGGCACAGACGCCGCCGGCGCCGCGCACCGGCCCGCTCTCCGGTGTGCGCGTGGTGGAGCTGGCCGGCATCGGACCCGGCCCGTTCGCCGCCATGCTGCTGGCCGACCTGGGCGCCGACGTGGTCCGGGTGGACCGCCCCGGCGGCGCGGGCCTCGGCCTCGACCCGGCCCGCGACCTCACCAACCGCAACAAGCGCTCGGTCGTGGTCGACCTCAAGGCGCCGGACGGCCCCGCGCGCGTCCTGGACCTCGCCGAACGGGCCGACATCCTCGTGGAGGGCTACCGCCCCGGCGTCGCCGAGCGGCTCGGCGTCGGCCCCGGGGACTGCCACGCCCGCAACCCCCGCCTGGTCTACGGCCGGATGACCGGCTGGGGCCAGGACGGCCCCCTCGCCCACCGCGCCGGCCACGACATCGCCTACATCGCGCTCACCGGCACCCTCGGCATGATCGGCGGCCCGGACGAACCCCCGGCCGTGCCCGCCAACCTCCTCGGGGACTACGCGGGCGGCGCCCTCTACCTGGTCGTCGGCGTCCTCGCCGCACTGCACCACGCGCGCGCGACCGGCACCGGCCAGGTGGTCGACGCCGCCATCGTCGACGGCACGGCCCACCTGTCCACGATGATCCACGCCATGCTCGCCGCCGGCGCCTGGCAGGACCGGCGCGCCGCCAACCTCCTGGACGGCGGCTGCCCGTACTACGGCACCTACGAGACCGCCGACGGACGGTACATGGCGGTGGGCGCCCTGGAAGAGAAGTTCTACGACGAGTTCCTGCGCCTGCTGGGCCTCGCCCCCCTCGCCGCCGCCCGCACCGACCCCGCCCGCTGGGGAGAGCTGCGCGAACGGATCGCCGCCGCCTTCAGGACCCGTACCCGGGCCGAGTGGACGGCCGTCTTCGGGGACTCCGACGCCTGCGTGGCACCCGTGCTCGGGTTGCGCGAGGCCCCGCACCACCCGCACCTCGCCGCCCGCGCCACCTTCACCGACCACGACGGCATCACCCAGCCCGCCCCCGCCCCCCGGTTCTCCGCCACCCCGACCGCCGTCCGCCAGCATCAGCGCCACGAAGCCGGGCACCAGCAGCAGCCGCAGCATGGTCAGCAGATTGGCGACGTTCCAGACAC
>NZ_JACBWZ010000942.1 GCF_013870595.1 Streptomyces sp. WELS2
CGTCTGGGCGGCCTGGCAGCGCGACGGGTTCCCGGACCTCACGATGTCGCTGCGACCGAACCGGTCGTTTCGGCCGGCGCTTCCGCCACCGCACGGCCCGCCCCCTCCGGACACGGCTCCCCCCTGCTCGCGCGGGAGGAGGTCGAGGAGTGGGAGCGGCGGATGCGGGAGGTGGTCCAGGGCTTCGTGGACCAGCCGAAGGGTGCCGTGGAGCGCGCCGACCGGACCGTGGAGGAGATCGCCGCCCGGTTCGCCGAGGCGGTGACGCGACGCCGCCGTACCCTGCGGATGTCCTGGGAGGAGGGCACCGAGGAACGCGGGCCCGGCGCCGACACCGACACCGAGCAGCTGCGGCTCGCCCTGCGGGACTACCGGGAACTCGCGGAACGGCTACTGCACGGCTGAGTCCGCCGTGCCCGTGCCACCGGCGGCGGCCCCGCGCCGCCGCCATTCCCGTACGACCTCCTCGACGTCGTACGGCTTCTTCCCGAGCGGAGGGCCGGGCGGCGGCTTGAACATCATGTCGCGGATCTTGACGTTGACGTCCTCGATGATCTTGCGGGCGATCCGCTCCGAGGGCGCCGCGTACGCCGCCGCGAGCGCGTCCTCCGCCTCCTTGCGCAGTGCCAGCGCGGGCGGCAGGTAGGCCAGGCCCTCGCGGGCCATCTTCCGCTTGACCCACCACAGTTCGTCGTACGTGGAGTCGACCTCGGCCGGCAGTGGCGCCCCCGCCCCCGGCAGCCCCTCGAACTCCCCGCGCCCCTGCGCGTCACGGATCTGTTTGTCCACCCAGGAGTCGAACGGAACGCCCGGTGGCTTTCGCTCGGTCATGGGTCCATTGTGCCGGACGCCACCGCACCGGGGGCCTTATCATGCGGCGACGGTACGGCAGCCCGCCCGCCGCAACCCGCCGCCGCGCAAGGACGTTTCAGGGGGAGCGCTCGTGCTCGAACTCACCATGGTCGCCGTCTCGGGGGCGGACGCGGACGCGGGTGCCACGGCCGGCATGACGCTGGCCGAACTGCCCAGCGAGCCCGGTTGTGCGGTGCGGGTCGGCCGGGACGCGGCGGTGTGCCGGCTGGTCACCCCCGAGGACTGGCTGTTCGTCTCCCGTGTGCACCTGGAGTTCCGCTGCGGCCCGGACGGCACCTGGCAGCTGACCTGGCTGCGCGGCTCCCGGCCGGACCCGGCCTCCGAGGTCCGGCTCACCCACGGCCCGCACGGCAGGGCCGTCGGCTACGGCGAGACCGTGGCGCTGCCGCGCGGCGGGGCGGGCGAGATCGTCGTCCAGGAGCGGTCCGGTCCGCGCAGCGTCAATGTCGGGTTCTTCCACGAGGTGTGAACCGTCGGGGAACCCTCAGTCCTGCACCCGCGCCAGCGCGAAGCCGTCGTAGCCCTTGAGGCCGACCGTCTGGATGGCCGTGCCGGACAGCCGGGGGTGGGTGGCGATCAGCTCGAGCGCGGCGCGGGTGCCCACGACGTCCGGCTCGGTGCTGCGCGCGTCGGCGATCCGGCCCTGGCGCACCACGTTGTCCAGGATGATCAGGCTGCCCGCCCGGGTGAGCTTGAGCGCCCACTCCACGTAGTGCCGGTTGTTCGCCTTGTCCGCGTCGATGAAGACCAGGTCGAAGGGGGCCGGGTTCTCGTCGGCGAGCTTGGGCAGCGTCTCCAGGGCCGGGCCGACCCGCACCTCCACGATCCGTTCCAGCCCGGCCCGGGAGATGTTGCGGACGGCCACGTCGGCGTGCTTGGCGTTGTACTCCAGCGTGATCAGCCTGCCGTCCTCGGGCAGGGCGCGGCCGAGCCAGATCGTGCTGTACCCGCCGAGCGTGCCGATCTCCAGTACGTGCCGGGCGCCCTGCGTCAGGGCGAGCAGATGGAGGAGTTTGCCTTGTGCGGCCGTGACCGCGATCGGGGGCAGCCCGGCGGTCTCGCTGTCCCGCAGGGCCGCCCGCAGCGCCTCGTCGTCCGGTGAGAGATGGCTGGTGAAGTAGTCGTCGACATCGACCCACAGCTGCGACCCGCTCATAGCGCCTGCTGCCTTTCCCGAGTGTCTTCCGGAGGCTGTGCCACCCCGCACGTCCGATGATCCCAGCAGACGGCCCCGAACGGGGGAGTCGACGCCCGCCCACGCCCGACGGCCGTGGACCGCCGACGGCCGTGGACCGCCGACGGCCGGACGGCTGACCGCGCGGCTGACCGTACCGCCCTGCCCGAGG
>NZ_JACBWZ010000943.1 GCF_013870595.1 Streptomyces sp. WELS2
ACCCGGCGCAGCTTGGTGTTGGTGCGCTGGGACGCCTCCCGCAGGACCTCCCACGCCTGGTCGGGCGTGCAGGTGTGAGCCGCCATCAGGACGCCCCGGGCCTGGTCGATGACCGGGCGGGAGTCGATCGCGTGCCGCAACTGCGCTATCTCCAGGCGCAGTACGTCCAGTTGCTCGGCGCGTTCCCGGGCCACCGCCGAGGCCGCGCGGTCGCGCAGACCGGCGGGCGGAGCGCCGCCGAGCGGGTTCACGGGGTCGAGGCCCGTCAGCTCCAGCACCCGGCGCGGCTGCCCGCGCCAGCCGGTGGCACCGACCGGTACGTTCCGCCGGCGGCCGTACTCGCGCAGCGCGTCCAGGGCCGTCAGCCCGGCCGTGTCCAGGAAGACGACCTCGGCGGCGTCCAGCTCGACCCGGGTGACGCCCGGCGGCAGCGCGGCCAGGGCCTCGGCGAGGGTGTCCGCGCAGCCGTGGACCAGCTCGCCCCGGGCGCGCAGGACGGCCCGGCCGTCCTCCGCCTGGACACCCACGGTCAGGGGTACCGTTCGCCCGCCCCGCGGTGTGCGTGCCGCCGTGGTCATGTCTCCCCTCCAGCTCCGCCGATCCTCCGTCGTCCCTCGCCTGCCCTCCGTACGACGGCCTACACCCGCCGGCACGCCCGGCCCCACCGGTACGCCCGGCGCCCGCCGGCCTCGGCCGTCCGCGCCGTGTCCGTCGCGGCCCGCCCCACGCCCACCGGACCCGATCCGCTCCGCCGGGCCCGACCCGTGCCACGCCGCGCCCTACCCCGTGCCGGTTGGGCCTGGTCTCGTCCGTCGGCCCGTTCGGTTCCGCCGGACCCGGCCCGCGTCGCACCGCCCCCACCCCTCGTCCAACGCCCCCGCCCCGAGTTGTCCGTGCCTGGCGGGGCGGTGGAGGGCGCATACTGGGCAGCTGTGTATCCCGTGGGACTGGGAGATGGCATGAGCGCACCCGAGTCGGCCCGGCTGCTGCCGACGGCCGCCGTGCCGAAGCAGGCGGCGGCGCGGCTCGACGTGTACCCGCTGACCGGGCGGAGCGGAATCCGTGCGGTGGGCGAGGTGATCCTGCCCACGCGGGACATATGGGAGCGCGCGTTGGAGCGGGTCGTGCGTGAGGCCGAGGACGTCGGGGGCGAGGACGTGTACTACTTGGAGCTTTCCGCGGTGACCTTCATCGACGTGGCGGGAGCCGGTGCGCTGGCGGACACCGCCAAGAGCCTGGAGGGGCGGCGCCGGCTGGTGCTGGACCGGCCACCGGGCTCCCTGTCGCGGATACTGGGGCTGCTGTGGCCCGGCCTTCCGGGGATCGAGGTGTGCACGTCATGACCACGGCGACCCATCCCGTGGAACCGTTCGCCCACCCCGCGCTGTTCTACGCCGGCACCCACCAGTACCTGGCCGGCACCGTGCCCTTCATCCGCGCGGGGCTGGCGGCGGGCGAGCCGGTCGCGGTCGCCGTGCCGCACGAGAACCTGGCGCCGATCCAGGACGCGCTGGGCGCCGACGGCGGCGCCGTGCGGTTCCTGGACATGCGCGACGCCGGCCGCAACCCCGGCCGGATCATCCCCGGTGTGCTGCGCGCCTTCGCCGACGCCCAGCCCCCCGGGAAGCGGGTCCGCATCATCGGCGAACCGATCTGGGCGGGCCGCAGCCCGGACGAGTACCCGGCCTGCGCCCAGCACGAGGCGCTGATCAACGCGGCGTTCCAGGGCCGCGAGGTCACCATCCTGTGTCCCTACGACACCTCCCGCCTGGACGAACGGGTGCTCGCCGACGCCCACGCCACCCACCCGGTCGTCATCCCGGCCGGCTCCACCGCCGAGCAGGTCAGCGCGGCGTACGACCCCGACGGCGTCGTGGCCCGCTACAACCTGCCGTTGCCGCCCGCCCCCGCCCCCGGCGCCGGCCCCGAGGTGTTCGGCACCGCCTTCGCCGAGGACTCCCTCTCCGCCGTCCGTCACCTGGCCACCGACCACGGTGCCCGGCTGGGCCTGACCGGGACGGCCCTGGAGAACCTGGCGCTGATCACCGCCGAGCTGACCACGAACAGCGTGGTGCACGGCGGCGGCACGGGCACGCTGACGGTGTGGCCGCAGGACGGGTACGTGCTGTGCGAGGTCCGCGACAAGGGCCGTCTCGCCGACCCGCTGGCCGACCTCGCCGACCGGGGGATCGTGATGGTCGGCGGCTCGGCCC
>NZ_JACBWZ010000944.1 GCF_013870595.1 Streptomyces sp. WELS2
GCGCTCGGGCCGCCGGCGTCCTGGCCGCCGTCGGTGGTGGTGCCGCCGGTGTCCTGGCCGCCGTCCGTGCCGGGCTCGGGCGTGCCCGAGGCGGCCGGGGGCTCCTGGATCCGGTCGGCGCCCTGCTGGAGCCGCAGGTCGAAGTCCTTGACCGGCTTGCCCTCCAGCGCGTCCCGCGTGTACTGCGCCCAGATCTCGGTGGGCGCGCCGCCGCCGTTGATACGGGCCTGGCCGAGCGCGCCGTACAGCGGCTGGTGCTTGGCCGTCACCGGGTCCTGGCCCATGACGGAGACCACCGTGGCCAGGTCGGGGGTGTAGCCGGCGAACCAGGCGGCGGTGTCGCGCTCGGCGGTGCCGGTCTTGCCGGCCGCCGGACGGCCCGCGGCCTGCGCGGCGGTGGCGGTACCGCTCTCGACCACGCTGCGCAGCACGGAGGTGGTGGTGTCGGCGGCCTCCCGGCTGACGGCCTGCTTCACGTTCCGCTCGGGCAGCTTGATCTCGTCCCGGCCGTCCTTGGTGATCTCCTGGACCAGGCTGTACGTGCCGTGCTTGCCGTGGTTGGCGAGCGTGGCGTACGACTCCGCCATCTCCAGGACGCTGGCGGTGGCGGTGCCGAGCGCGATGGACGGGGACGGGTAGAGGTCCGGGGTGTCGGCGGGCACGCCGAGGGCGACCGCGGTCTCCTTGACCTTGGCCGGGCCGACGTCGGTGGCCATCTGCGCGTACACCGAGTTCACCGACAGGTCGGTGGCCTTGCGGACGGTGATCGGGCCGTACGAGCGCTGGTCCTCGTTCTCGGGCGCGTAGGAGCCGCCGCTCCAGCCCTGGACCGGGCGCTGGTTGGTGCCGTCGTAGACCGTGTTCGGGGTGATGGTGCGGCCGTCCTGCGTGGTGGAGCCGTTCTCCACGGCGGAGGTGAACACGAACGGCTTGAAGGTGGAGCCGACCTGGAAGTCACCGCGGGTCGCGCCGTTGGTGTACTGCTTCACGTAGTCGATGCCGCCGTACAGCGCGACGACCTCGCCGGTCCTGGGGTCGACGGAGGCGCCGCCGGCCCGGACGTAGGTGTCGGCCTTGTTGTTCTTCTTGTCCAGCTTGCTCATCAGCCGGTCGTCGACCGCCTTGACGAAGGCGTCCTGCCGGTCCTTCTGGATGGTGGTCCGGATCCGGTAGCCGCCGGCCTCGAGGTGGTCGCTGTCGATGATGTTGTTGCTGATCAGGTACTGGTTGACCGCCTGCACCAGATAGCCGCGCTGGCCGGACATGCCCGTGGAGACCGTCTGCTCCTTCGGCATGGGGAACTTCATCCCGGCCCGCTCGGACTGCTCCAGCCAGCCCTTCTTGACCATGCCGTCCAGGACGTAGTTCCAGCGGGCGACGGCCGCCTTCCGGTTCTCCGGGTGGGCGACGACGTCGTACTCGCTCGGCGCGTTGACGAGCGCGGCGAGGTAGGCGGCGCGGGCCGGGTCCAGGTCGTCGGCGTCGCGGCCGTAGTAGGCCTGGGAGGCGGCCTGGATGCCGTAGGCGTTGCGGCCGAAGTAGCTGGTGTTGAGGTAGCCCTCCAGAATCTCGTCCTTGGACTTGTTCTGGTCGAGCTTGATGGAGATGAAGAACTCCTTGGCCTTGCGGGTGACCGTCTGCTCCTGGGCCAGGTAGTAGTTCTTCACGTACTGCTGGGTGATCGTCGAGCCGGACTGCTTGCCCTTGCCGGTCGCGGTGTTCCAGGCGGCCCGGATCATCGCCTTGGGGTCGACGGCCGACTCGGAGTAGAAGTCGCGGTCCTCGGCGGCCAGGATGGCGTGCTGGGCGTCCTTGGAGACGTGCGCGAGGGAGACGTTCTCGCGGTTGACGTCGCCGTCGCGGGCCAGCTGGGAGCCGTCGGCGTACAGGTAGACGTTGCTCTGCTTGGTCGCGAACGCGTTGGCCGGCGGGATGTTCACCATCGAGTAGCCGACGAAGAACACGCCGATGACCAGCAGCACGAACACGAAGCAGGTGCCGAGCACCATGCGCCAGGTCGGCACCAGCCGCCGCCAGCCGGTCCGCTTGGGCCGCTTGCCCTTCTTGGCGTTCTTGGCCTTCTTGCCCGTGGGCGCGTCACCGTCGGCGGCCGCGAGCACGGTGGTCTCGGCCTCGGGAGCGCCCGGGGTGCCCGGGGCCCCTGCCGACGGGGACGCGGATTCCGTACGGGGGCCGGGTACGGCACCGGT
>NZ_JACBWZ010000945.1 GCF_013870595.1 Streptomyces sp. WELS2
GCCCATGCACGCCGTGCACCGGGCCCGACGAGCAGGCGCGGGCCGCGCTGATCACCCAGACCGACCTCGGCGCCCCCTGGACCGCCACGCGCGGCGCGGCCACCTGGCGGGACGGGCTGCTCAAGAGCCGCACCACGGCCGGGGAGTGCCAGCGGCTGCTGGACGCCCTCTACAGCGACGAACTCCTCGGCGCCCCGGCGCGCGTCGCCGTCGGCCTGGACGACGCCGACACCGACCGCTGCTCGGCCAGCTGGGCATGTCGGCGGCGCTGCTGCTGGGCGTGCTGCCGGCAGGCCGGATGCCGGAGGTGATCCGGCTGGCCCGCGATCTGCTGCCCTCCACCTACGGCGTGGAGGCGTACGCCCGGACCTTCGCACCCCACCCGGACTGGGCCCTCGTCCTCGCCGACCTGGGCGTGTGCGCGGGCGTCGGCGTCGTCTCGCTGGCCGTGGCGACCCGGGCCTACCGCAGGGCCGCCGTCCGGTGACGCGGCGCGCGGCGCGACCTGGCACGATGGCAGGGTGACCGCACCGTTGACTCCACCACCGCACGACGACTCCGCGCACCAGCTCCCGCAGGGGCCGCCGCCCGCCGGGACGCTCGCCGGGCACGGGCCGGAACAGGACGGTCCCGGGCTGCGGACGGAGCTGCGGGAGGGCGCCGTGATCACGGTGGCGCTGACGCTCGGCGGGGTGCTGCTGGGGCTGCTGTGGTGGTGGCTCGCTCCGCACGTGCCGCTGGTCGGCGACGTGCTGGACAAGAGCTGGGTCGTCTACCTCAAGGACAGCGAGGGGGAGCAGGCCGTCGGGGTCGACGGAACGTTCACTCTGCTGGGGCTCGGCTTCGGGCTGGTCAGCGCGCTCGTCGTCTTCCTGCTGCGCCGGCGCGGCGGGGTGCCCCTGGTGGTCGCGCTCGGCCTCGGGGGCCTGCTCGGATCCCTGCTGGCCTGGCGCCTCGGGATCTGGCTGGGCCCCGAATCGGACGTGCTCGCGCATGCCCAGGCCGTGGGCAAGGGCGTGACGTTCTCCGCGCCGCTGAAGCTGTCGGCCAAGGGCGCGCTGCTGGCCTGGCCGATCGCCGCGCTCCTGGCCCACCTCGGCCTGACCGCCCTGTTCGGCCCCCGCGACCCCGAGACGCTGTAGCCCACGGGGGCGTGGGCCGCCGTAGCAGCGCGGCCCCGCCCCCGGGCCCGGGACCCCCCCGGCCGCCGTAGCCGCGTGCCCCTCAGCTCTTTCCGATCGGGGCCAGTACCGCGTCCGTCAGGTCGGCCAGGTCCTTCGGGGACAGTTCGACCTCCAGGCCGCGGCGGCCCGCCGAGACGCAGATGGTGGGGTGGGCGCCGGCCGAGTCGTCGAGGACGGTGGGGAGCTTCTTGCGCTGGCCGAGCGGGGAGATGCCGCCGCGGACATAGCCCGTGGTGCGCTCGGCGAGCGCCGGGTCGGCCATCGTCGCCCGCTTGCCGCCCACCGCTGCCGCCAGGGCCTTCAGGTCCAGCGAGCCGGCCACCGGGACCACGCCGACCACCAGGGAGCCGTCGACCTCGGCCACCAGGGTCTTGAAGACCCGGTCGGGGGAGACGCCCATCGCCTCGGCCGCCTCCTCGCCGTAGGAGGGGTGGGACGGGTCGTGGTCGTAGGAGTGGACGGTGAAGTCCACGCCCGCCGCCGTCAGGGTCACCGTCGCGGGCGTGCCCCCGGACTGCGCCTTCTTCTGCTTCTTCGCCATCCTCGGTTTCCTCGTGGTCCCTCAGTTCAGGCTCGTCGGCGTCCGCGTCAGCTCGAACGCGGGCAGCGACGGCAGGCTGCGGATGATCGACGTCTCCGCGCGCAGCAGCCTGAGCTCGTCCCGCAGCCGCGAGGCGGTGTCCGGCGCCTGGAGCAGCCGCTGCTTGGTCGGCGTGTCGTGCACCATCGCCGCGGCCACCAGGTACGACACCACGCCCGGGTCGTCCGGCAGCTCCGCCCCGGACGACAGCGAGCGCTCCCGCGCTCCCGCCAGCCGCTTCTGGTAGCGGCGGAAGGACCGCAGCACGTCCTCGGCCAGCGCGCCGGCGTCGTCACCGGGCTCTTCCGCCAGCTCCTCCAGCTCCGCGGTCAGATACGGGCCCGACGCGTCCACGGACAGCAGCCGCACCCGGGTCGTCCCGGTCGCCAGGACCTCGAACGTGCCGTCGGACCGCTCCCGGATGGTCGCCGCGTCGGCCACACA
>NZ_JACBWZ010000946.1 GCF_013870595.1 Streptomyces sp. WELS2
GGTGGGCAAGACCCGGCTCGCCACGGCGGCCGCGGGCGGCCTGGCCGGTGAATTCCCCGACGGGGTCTGGCTGGTGGAGCTGGCGGGCACCGGCGGCCCGGAAGCCGGCGGCGGCGACCCGGCGTGGCTGGCCGATCGGGTGATGGCCGTGCTCGGCATCCACGAGGCCGCCACCACCGACCCCGCCGGAGGGACGGACCGCAAGCTCGCCGAAGTGCTCGCCGGGCAGCGGCTGTTGCTGCTGCTGGACGGCTGCGAGCACGTGATCGACGACGTGGCCCGGCTGCTGGGCCCGCTGCTCGACGCCGCCCCCGGCCTACGGGTGCTGACGACCAGTCAGGAGCCGTTGCGGATCGGCGGGGAGACCGTCTGGCCGGTGCCCCCGCTGGGGCTGCCGGCACCGGACGAGGAACGGCTGCCGCACCTGCTGTCCGCCAGCGCCGTCCGGCTGTTCGTCGACCGTGTCGCCGCCGCGGACCCCCACTTCACGCCCGACGAGGCGACCGCGGCGCGCATCGCCGAGATCTGCCGCCGCCTCGACGGCATACCGCTGGCCCTGGAGCTGGCGGCCAACCGGGTCAGGGCGCTCGGCGTGGACGAGCTGCACGACCGGCTCGACGACCGCTTCCGGGTCCTGACCGGCGGCTACCGCAACGCCCCGCACCGCCACCGCACCCTGCAGGCCACCCTCGACTGGAGCTGGAGCCTGCTGGAATCCCGCGAGCAGACGGTGCTGGGCCGGCTCTCCGTGTTCGCCGACGGCTGCGACCTGGAGGCCGCGCAGGAGGTGTGCGCCGACGACGGCCTGACCCGGCACGAGGTCCTGGACGCCCTCGCCATCCTCGTGGACCGCTCCCTGGCGCTGCGCGAGACGGGACCGTCCGGCACCCGCTACCGGCTGCTGGAGTCCGTCGCCGCCTACGGCCAGCAGCGGCTGCGCGAGCAGGACCTGGCCTCGGTCGCCAGGCGGCACCTGCGGTACTACACCGACCTGGCCGAGCGGGCGGGCCGCCGGCTGAACGGCCGGGACCAGTGCCGGTCGCTGCTCAGGCTGGACGCGGAGAACGCCAACTTCCGCCGCGCGCTCAAGGAGGCCCGGCGCACCGGGAGTGCCCAACTCGCGCTGCGGCTCGCCAACTCCCTGAGCTGGTACCGGTTCCTGCGCGGCAGGCTGGGCGAGGCGCGCCGGTCGCTGGCGATCGCGCTGGCCGTCGAGGGCGACGGAGACTCCGCCGCGCGCGCCGAGGCGGTGTCCTGGCACGCCGGTTTCGCGATCCTGCTGGGAGAGGGCTGGTCGGGCGTCGAGCACGTCGTGCGGGCCCGTCCCGACGCCGCCCGCACCCCCGGCTCGACACGCGCCGCCTGGTTCCTCGGCCACGCCCAGCTGAGCGTGGGGGCGCTGGAAGCCGGCGAGTCGAGCGTCCACCGGGCCCTGGAGGAGTTCCGGGCCGGCCAGGACCAGTGGGGCGTCGCGGCCGCGCTGGGCAGCCGCGCCGCGCTGGCCATGGCCCGCGGGGACCTGGCCGCCATGCGCCGCGACGCCTTGCGGTCCCGCCGTCTCTTCGTGGAACTCGGCGAAGGCTGGGGCGAGTTGAAGGCCGTCGAGGTGCTCGGTCTGTACGCCGAGATCAACGGCGAGTACGCCCGGGCCGAACAGCTGCACCGGGAGAGCCTGCGCATCGCCGAGGGCCTGGAGTTGTGGCCCGAGGTCTCCCGTCAGCTCTCCGGGCTGGGCCGGATCGCCCTGCTGGAGCGGCGCTACCGGGAGGCCGAGGACTTCCACACCCGCGCCGTGCGCCTCGCCGTGGAACAGGGCAACCAGCCGGCGGAGCAGTTCGCGGCGCTCGGTCTCGCCCTGGGTGCCCGGCGCGAGGGGCACCTCGACACCGCCGAGGACCGGCTGCGCCCCTGGCTGTCGTGGAACCGCAGCCGCTACGACGCACCGGGCCTCGCCCTGGTGCTGGCCGAACTCGGCTTCATCGCGGAGCAGCGCGGCGACGCCGCCCAGGCGTACACCCTGCACCAGGACGGACTGGCCGCCGCCGTCTCCACCGGTGACCCGCGGGCCGTGGCGCTCGCCCTCGAAGGGCTGGCCGGAGCGCACTCACTGACCGGCTGCTGGAGCCGGGCGGCCCGCCTGCTCGGCACCGCGGCCGCCACCCGCCGGCTGGCCGGCGCTCCCCAGCCCCCCGCCGAACGGGCCGACG
>NZ_JACBWZ010000947.1 GCF_013870595.1 Streptomyces sp. WELS2
CCCTGGGTGCCCAGGTGACGGTGGTGGCCTGTGACGTGGCGGACGAGGACGCGTTGGCCGGGGTGCTGGCGGCGATTCCGGTCGAGCGGCCGTTGTCGGCGGTGGTCCATGCCGCCGGTGTTCTGGACGATGCCGTGGTGACCGGGCTGACCCCCGGTCACCTGGACCGGGTGATGCGTCCCAAGGTCGACGCCGCGCTCACCCTGCACCGGCTCACCCGCCACCACCCCCTCAAGGCGTTCGTCCTGTTCTCCTCCGCTGCCGGTGTGCTCGGCAGCCCGGGGCAGGGCAACTACGCGGCGGCCAACGTGTTCCTGGACGCCCTCGCCGCGCACCGTGCCGCCGCCGGGCTGCCGGTGCTGTCGTTGCCGTGGGGGCTGTGGAGCGACCGCAGCGAGCTGACGGCGTCGGTCGGCGAGGCGGGCGGGTCCGGGGTGCTCGGTCTGCCGGCCGAGGAGGCGCTGGGGCTCTTCGACGCTGCGTGGAGCTCCGCGGAGCCCGTGCTGGTGCCGGTCCGTCTCGACCAGGCGGCGCTGCGGCGCCAGGACGTGCTGCCGCCGGTGCTGCGGAACGAGGTGCGCCGCCCGGGTGCCGCCGGGCAGTCCGCCGTACGGTCCGCGACCGCGTCGGCCCGGGAACGCCTGCTCGGGCTGCCGGAGGAGGAGCGCCGGAGGGCTCTGCTGGACCTGGTGCGTACCCACGCCGCCGCCGTGCTGGGGCATTCGGCGACCGGCTCGGTGACGGCGGAGCGCGCCTTCAAGGAACTGGGCTTCGACTCGCTCACCGCCGTCCAGTTGCGCAACCAGCTGAGCGCCGCGACCGGGGTGAAACTCCCGCCGACCGTCGTCTTCGACCACCCGACCCCGGCCGACCTGGCCGACCACCTCGGCGGCCAGCTTTTCGACGACGCAGCCGAGTCGGACACCGGCACCGCCGCGCTCCTGGCCGAGCTGGACCGGCTGGAGTCCGCGCTGCTCTCCTCCGCCTCCCGGCTCGCGGACCCGGAGCAGGTGTCGTCGCGGCTGCGCGCCCTCGCCGCGAAGGTCGCCGGCGCGGGTGACGGCGGTGTGGACATCGACCAGGAAATCGCCTCGGCCACAGCCGACGAGCTGCTCGGCCTCATCGACAAGGAGTTCGGCTCGGTGTGACCCGGGCCCGTCCCGGACCTCACCTCTACCCGACCCGTCCTCGGGCCCGGACCGCCCCCGGCGGCGAGCGGGCACCTTCCACGTGATCTTCGAAAGGCATTGGGCAAGGCGATGGCAGAGCAGGAAAAACTCCTTGAGTACCTGAAGCGGATGACGGCCGACCTCCGGCAGGCGAACCAGAGGCTCAGCGACGTCGACGCCAAGGCGCACGAGCCGGTCGCCATCGTCGGGATCGGGTGCCGGTTCCCCGGTGGGGTGCGGTCCCCGGAGGAGCTGTGGGAGCTGGTGGCGGGCGGTTCGGACGCGATCTCCGGCTTCCCCGCCGACCGCGGCTGGGACCTGGACGGCCTGTACGACCCCGACCCGGAGGCTCGCGGCAAGGTGTACGCCCGCGAGGGCGGGTTCCTGTACGACGCGGCCGAGTTCGACGCCGCCTTCTTCGGGATCTCGCCGCGTGAGGCGCTGGCGATGGATCCGCAGCAGCGGCTGCTGCTGGAGACGTCCTGGGAGGCCGTGGAGCGGGCGGGCATCGACCCGGCCTCGCTGCGGGGCAGCCGCACCGGCGTCTACATGGGCCTGATGTACCACGACTACGCCGTCCACGCCGCCGGGGTGCCGGAGGACCTGGAGGGGCACCTCGGCACCGGCACGGCGGGCAGCATCGCCGCCGGACGGATCGCGTACACCTTCGGCCTGGAGGGGCCCACCCTCACGGTGGACACGGCGTGTTCGTCGTCGCTGGTCACGCTGCATCTGGCGGTGCAGGCGCTGCGGCGGGGCGAGTGCTCGATGGCGCTGGCGGGCGGGGTGACGGTGATGTCGTCGCCGAGCGCGTTCCTGGACTTCAGCCGGCAGCGCGGGCTGTCCCCGGACGGCCGCTGCAAGGCGTTCGCGGAGGGCGCGGACGGCACCGGCTTCGGCGAGGGCGTGGGCGTCCTCCTCGTGGAGCGGCTGTCCGACGCCGTGAGGCTGGGGCATCCGGTGCTGGCCGTGGTCCGGGGGAGTGCCGTCAACCAGGACGGCGCGAGCAACGGGCTCACCGCGCCCAACGGGCCCTCC
>NZ_JACBWZ010000948.1 GCF_013870595.1 Streptomyces sp. WELS2
GTCGGCCGCCCCCGCCCGGTCTGGCGGGACCCCGTCGACTCCGCCCACTACGCGGCCTTCCCGTCCGGCCACGCGCTGACCGCGACCGTGGTCTGCGGCCTGCTGCTGTGGCTGCTGCACCGCCGCGGCGCGGGCCGCGCCCTGTGGCGTACGGCGCTTGCGGCGGCGGCCGTGTCGGTGGCCGGAGTGGGCGTCACCCGGGTCTGGCTGGGCGTCCACTGGGCCTCGGACGTGCTCGGCGGATGGCTGTTCGGCGCGCTGCTGGTGGCGCTGGCGGTGCTGGTGTACGAGTGGCCGTGGAAGCGCCCGGCGGGCCCGGCGGGCCGGCGCGGGCGTAAGTCGCGGGCGTGACGGCCGTGTTGACCGATACCGGCCGGGCGCCCGCCGCCGCGCGGCACCGGTCGATACCGGCCGAGACCGCCAGGGCGATTGCCAACAAGGCTGCGTACACGCGGGTTTGGGCGTGCGCTTCGGATGCCTGGCGCACAGTGCCGTCCGTCTGAGACGATCCCCCGCGTCGCCCCAGACGGACGGCTCCTCCGGGCGGCCCGAACACACGGGTGCCCCCGATGCGTTGAGTATAGTTGGCTGGCAGCCAGTCAACGCAGGAGTTACAGGATGTCCCCGCGCAGCGCTTCGGTCAATGAAGAATTGCGGCGGCGTTCCAGGGAACGGCTGTTGCAGGCCGCCGTCGAACTGGTGGGCGAGCGCGGGTTCGAGGCCACGACGCTGGGCGATATCGCCGACCGGGCCGGTTCGGCGCGCGGACTGGTGTCGTACTACTTCCCCGGCAAGCGACAGTTGGTGCAGTCCGCCGTCCACCGGCTGATGCACCGCACGCTGGAGGAGGCGCTGGAGCGGGAGCCGCGCACCGAGGACGGCCGGGAGCGGCTGGCCCGGGCCATCGACGCGATCCTGGGCCTGGCCCGGGACCGGCCGGTGCTGATGCGCCAGCACATGGCGGGCCTGCTCCAGGCCGAGGGCTTCGTGCAGTGCCCGGAGCAGCGCCGGCTGGCGGAGCTGCTCGGCGAGACCGTGGCCCGCTACGGTTCGCAGACGGTCTCGGTCGACTACCCGATGCTGCGGGCCCTGTTGATGGGCGCGGTGTACGCGGCGCTGGTGCCGGGGGTGCCGATGCCCGTACCGATGCTGCGGGCCGAGCTGTTCCAGCGGTACGGGCTGGACTGGGAGATGGGCATGCCCCCCGAGAGCGCGCCGGACACCAAGGCGGAGGACGAGGACCTGTCCCGGTTCTTCGCCACGGACGAACGGCCCGAGGGACGGGAGCGGGACTGAGGGGGGCGGCGGCGCGCGCGGGACAACGTCACGCAGGGATGCGGTGTCCGCCGGCAGGCGACCGGTCGCGCGGTGTAGTCGTACGGTCACATCTCCCGACGCGGCCTACGCTTGGATCACTCCACCGGCCCTGCCCGCCCAGGCCTCGCGGTGCCATGCTGGAAGTGTCCGCACGCCCCTCCTTCGGGCAAGGAGTACCGCTGTGCTGCGTGTCGCCGTCGTCGGATCCGGGCCGAGCGGGTGTTACACCGCCCAGGGTCTGGTCCAGCGCGATCCGGGGGTCCTGGTGGACGTCCTGGACCGGCTGCCGTGCCCCTACGGCCTGGTCCGCTACGGCGTCGCACCCGACCACGAGAAGATCAAGTCCCTCCAGGGCAGCCTGCGGACGGTGCTGGAGCACGAGCGGGTGCGGTTCCTCGGCGGAGTGCGGGTGGGCGGCCCGGGAGGCCTGCCGGTGGAACGGCTGAGGGGGATGTACCACGCGGTGGTGTACTGCGTGGGCGCCGCCGGAGACCGGCGGCTGGGGATTCCCGGCGAGGACCTGCCGGGCAGCTTCTCGGCGACCGGGTTCGTCTCCTGGTACAGCGCGCACCCGGACGCGGCCGACGCCGGCTTCCTGCGCGGGGTGCGGTCGGCGGTGGTCGTCGGGGCGGGCAATGTCGCGGTGGACGTCACCCGGATGCTGGTCCGGGGTGCCGCGGAGCTGCGCGGCACGGACATCCCGCAGGCCGCGCTGGACGCGCTGACGGCGAGCGAACTCACCGAGGTGCACATGGTGGCCCGGCGCGGCCCGGCGCAGGCCCGCTTCACCACGAAGGAGCTGCGCGAGCTGGGCACCCTGCCCGGCACCGACGTGACCGTGGACAAGGACGACATGGCGCTCGAGCCGGCCGATCCCGGCGACCTG
>NZ_JACBWZ010000949.1 GCF_013870595.1 Streptomyces sp. WELS2
GTACAGGTCGCCGGGGCGGACGGCCCGCGAGTCGTGGGTGATGCCCGTGACCTCGGCGGTGGTGTCCGGAGCGGCGGTACCCAGCTGATCGGCCAGTTCCGCGAGGGGTGTGGCGGAGACCTGGACCGGTCGCGGCGGTCCCGGATATGTCACGGAAGCGCCTTTCTGGGTGGTTTGGGACTGATCAGCGTGTGGCACGGCGGTGAGCGTACCGGGCGCACCGGCTCCGGAGCCAAGCGAGGGGCTGTGGGGCTCTTGGTTCCCGGGATCGGGGGTGATGGTTGTCACGGGTTCGTTCCTGGTGTTTCCGTGCTGACCAGTGGAGGTGCTGATCAGGGCTTGTACTCGACGGGCAGGCTGGCGGGCTTCGCGCCGGTGGGGGGGACCTGGAGGGTCTTGAGGGCGAACTCCATCACCTGCTTGTAGATGGGACCGCAGATCTGGCCGCCGAAATAGTTGCCGGAGGTGGCGTTCTGGATGGCGCAGTAGACGGTGATCCGCGGGTTGTCGGCGGGGGCGAAACCGGCGAACGACGAGGTGTAGCCGCGGTAGCGGCCGGTGGCCGGATCCACTCGGTTGGCCGTGCCGGTCTTGCCCGCCACCCGGTACCCGGGGATGCGGGCCTTGATGCCGGTGCCCTGCTCGTCGTCGACCACGGACTCCAGCATCTTGGCCAGGCTCTTGGCCGTCCTGGCGCTGACCACCCGCGTCTTCTCGGGCTGCGGCGCCGGGGTGAACCGCCCGTCGGCGCCCTTG
Source organism: Streptomyces sp. WELS2 (assembly GCF_013870595.1). GTDB lineage: Bacteria > Actinomycetota > Actinomycetes > Streptomycetales > Streptomycetaceae > Streptomyces. The sequence continues at coordinate 757 of NZ_JACBWZ010000949.1, forward strand.
GTGCCGCGCACCAGGGTGGGCTCGACGCGGACGCCGCCGTTGGCGATGGTCGAGTACACGGAGGCGGCCTGCATGGCGTTGATGGAGAAGCCCTGGCCGAAAGGGATCGTGTACTGCTGCGAGGTGGACCACTTCTGCGGCGGCGCGAGGATGCCGGGGGTCTCGCCGGGGAAGCCGAGGCCGGTGTAGCCGCCGATGCCGAACTTGCGCAGGTAGGAGTAGAGGATCTTGTTGGCCTCGGGCTGGCTCTTGGCGAGTTCGCCGGTGGCCAGGATGGTGCCGATGTTGCTGGACCTGGCGAGCACGCCGTTGAGCGTGAGGTACCAGGTGCGGTGGTCGACGTCGTCCTGGAACAGCCGGTCGCCGCGGTGCAGCCGGTTGGGTACGACGACGTGGGTGAGCGGGGTGGCCACGTTCCGCTCCAGCACGGCCGCCATCGACATCACCTTGGCGGTGGAGCCGGGCTCGTAGGCGTCCTGGAGGGCCGCGTTGCCCATGGCGTCGCCGTCGGCCTTCGACAGGTCGTTGGGGTCGAAGCCGGGCGAGTTGGCCATGGCCAGGATCTGGCCGGTGCGGGTGTCCTGGACGATGACGTAACCGCGGTCCGCCCTGGACTTCGCCACCTGCTCGGTGATGGCGTTCTGCGCGGCCCACTGGATGTCGCGGTCGATGGTGAGCTCCACGTCGGCGCCGGGCACGGCGGGTGTCTCCGTGGACCCGACCGTGGGCACCTCGCGGCCGCCGGCCTGGGCGTAGCGGACCTTGCCGTCCTTGCCGGTGAGCTGCTTGTCGAGCTGCTGCTCGATGCCGCCGCCGCCCCTGCCGTCGGCGTTGACCCAGCCCAGTATCCCGGCGGCCAGGTCGCCGTTGGGGTACACGCGCTGGCTGCTGGGGTCCGCGAAGACGCCGGCCAGCACGTTCACGGTGGTGTGGTCGGTGCCGGACTTGTGGGCGAGCGCGGCCTTCAGGTCCTTGATCTGCTTCCAGACCTGCGGGGTCTGCCGGGCGGCGAGGCGGGTGTAGCGGGAGTTCTTGTTCGCGGGCCGCAGCTTCTTGACGAGGGTGGCCTGGTCCTGGCCGAGGATCGGGGCGAGCAGCGCGGCGGCCCGCTCCGGCCCGTCGGTGATCTTCAGCTGCTTGACGCCGAACATGGTCGGGTCGGCCGTGATGTCGTAGGCGTCCTCGCTGACCGCCAGGGCGACGCCGTTGCGGTCGGTGATCTCGCCGCGCTCGGCGGCCAGGGTGTGCACCACGTACCGGTTCTGCTCGGCCCGCGCCGCGTAGGCGCTCGCGTCGACGGCCTGCACCTGGAGCAGTCGTACGACGAAGACGAGCAGCACCAGCGTCAGGGCGAGGCCGACCAGGCGCAGCCGGGGCCGGGGGCTGCCGAGCCGGAGCGGGGCGAAGCGGTACGTGCAGCAGCGCGCGCCGGAGTGGACCGA
>NZ_JACBWZ010000095.1 GCF_013870595.1 Streptomyces sp. WELS2
CCACGCTGTCGAGCTGAGCCGGGAGGCGGGGGACTGGCGGGGCGGGGCGGGCGCACCGAGCGAAAGGTTCCGGCAAAAGACTCTCATCGCCGTCCCGGAGAGGGGTGTTGACACGATAGAAGTGTTAACTTAGGTAAACCTAACCAACCGCCAGGAGGCCGTCATGGCAGAGCGCCCGGGACGAAAGCCGCGCAAGCCCTATACCGCCCAGGTCGTGCGTACCGAACGGCTGACCCCGCACATGCAGCGTGTGGTGCTCGGCGGCACGGGTCTCGCCGGATTCGCCGCGGACACCTGCACCGACCACTACGTCAAACTGCTGTTCGGCGCCGACGGTGTGAGCTACCCGGAGCCCTTCGACCTGGAGCGGGTCCGCGCCGAGTTCCCGCGCGAGCAGTGGCCGGTGACCCGGACGTACACCGTGCGCGACTGGGACGCGGAGCGGGGTGAGCTGACGCTGGACTTCGTGATCCACGGCGACGAGGGCCTGGCCGGACCCTGGGCCGCCCGTGTGCGGCCCGGCGAGACCGTGCGCTTCATGGGCCCCGGCGGCGCGTACGCGCCCGACCCGGAGGCCGACTGGCATCTGCTCGCCGGCGACGAGAGCGCGCTGCCGGCCATCGCCCGCGCCCTGGAGACCCTCCCCTCCGGCGCCCGCGCACACGCCTTCATCGAGGTCTCCGGCCCCGAGGAGGAGCAGAAGATCGACACCGGGGTGCGGGTCGTCTGGCTGCACCGCGGCGACCGGCCGGTGGGCGAGGCCCTGCTGGAGGCCGTGCGCGGACTGGAGTTCCCGCAGGGCCGGGTGCACGCCTTCGTGCACGGCGAGGCGGGCGTCGTCAAGGAACTGCGCCGGCTGCTGCGGATCGAGCACCAGATCGCGCGCGAAGACCTGTCGATCTCCGGCTACTGGCGCCTCGGCCACAACGAGGACGGCTGGCAGGCCTCCAAGCGCGAGTGGAACGCCCGGGTGGAGGCCGAGCAGGAGGGCGGCACGGCGGCGGCGGCGGCGTGAACGGGCCGAAACCCACGTCATCAGCCGGACCGGGCAGCACCTGAGGACGGCGGGGCCTGAGGACGGCGGGGCCTGAGGAGACGCCGGGACCTGAGCGGGCCGGGGGCCGGACAGTCGGGCGGCGGGGGCGGCACTCACCGAGGAGCCGCCGCTCCCCCGCTCCGCACGGGACTCTGCGCACGCACCAGGAAGGGCCACCGCGTCCCAGGCCTTTGTGCCTTTGTGCACCCCGGTTCCGCGCGCACCCGTCACGAACCGCCGCCGCCCTCCCGGACCCGCGTGGCACAACCGGCCCTCCGCCCGCACCGCCAGGCGCCGCCGCTGTCACCGGCCCTTCCCGCACACTCGCCGCGCTCGCGCCGTACCGGCGTGGCCGCGTGCCCCGGGTACGCGCCTCACGCCACCCCGGTCACCCGCACTCAGTCGCCCCGCACCCGCGCGTGGAAGTGCATGTCGTGCCAGCCGTCCTGGTGCAGGAGGGCACTGCGCTTGGTGCCCTCCAGGGCGAAGCCGGCCTTGGTCGCGACCCGGCAGGACGCCTCGTTGGCGGTGGCGTGGAAGAGTTCGAGGCGGTGGAAGCCGATCTCCTCGAAGGCCCAGTGGGAGAGGGCGGCGGCGGCCCGGGCGGCGACACCCTGCCCCCGCGCCCGCGCCACCGTCCAGTACGCCACCTCGGCCACACCGTCCCCGAGCAGTATCTGCCGCAGCGCGACCCGGCCCCGCAGTTCGTCCGTGCGCTCGTCCACGACGGCCCACTGCGCCTCCTTCTCCCCTGCCCAGGACGCCTGCCACTGCGCGATCCAGCCGGTGGCCTCCTCCTCGGAGTGACAGGCCCTTATGTGCCACTGGTGCATCGCCGGGTCCTGGAAGGCGGCGTGCACGGCGGGGGCGTCCTCGGCCCGCCAGGGGCGCAGGACCAGGCCGTCGGCGGCGGGAAGGGTGGGCTGCGGAACGCCGGCCAGGGCACCGGCGGTCAGGACCGGCTTGATGAGAAAGGGCATGATCCACATCCTGCCGGGTCCACGCGCGGAGCCCCACCCCTTTTCGCCCACTCCCGGGTGACCATGCCCCCGCCCCTTTGACGCCGCCCCCTCTCCCGGCCCACCGTCCCCTTGCCACCGCCCGGCTCCCGCCCCCGCCGTACCCTTGACGCCGATGAGACGCCGCACGCCGCCCCCGCCCGCCCCGCTCCCCCAACGCGACGGGGTCGATCCCGTACGGGTACGTCTGCCCGTCGGCGGGGCGTGGGCCACCGTGCGGGAGCATCTGGTGGAACGGCTCACCGGAGCCGGGCCCGGAATGGTGGAGTCGATGTTCGCCGCAGGCCAGGTGTTCGGCGCCGACGGACGGGCCGTACCCCCGGACGCCCCCTACCGGCCGGGGATGTACGTCTGGTTCCACCGCGAGCTGCCCGCCGAGGTGCCGGTGCCCTTTCCGGTGGAGGTGGTGTACCGGGACGAGCACATCGTGGTGGCCGACAAGCCGCACTTCCTGGCCACCACCCCGCGCGGCTCCCACGTCACCCAGACCGCGCTGGCCCGGCTCCGGCACGAGCTGGGCCTTCCGACGCTGACGGCGGCGCACCGGCTGGACCGGCTCACGGCCGGGCTGGTGCTGTTCACCGTGCGGCCCGAGGAACGCGGCGCGTACCAGACCCTGTTCCGGGACCGGCGGGTACGCAAGGAGTACGAGGCCGTCGCCCCGTACGACCCCTCGCTCGCCCTCCCCCGGACCGTGCGCAGCCGCATCGTGAAGGAGCGCGGGGTGCCGGCCGCCCGGGAGGTCCCCGGCGAGCCGAACGCCGAGACCCGGGTGGAGCTGGCCGGGCACCGGGCCGGACTGGGCCGGTACCGGCTCGTGCCGGCGACCGGCCAGACCCACCAGCTGCGGGTGCATCTGGCCGCTCTGGGCGTGCCCATCCTGGGCGACCCGCTGTATCCCGAGGTGACCGCCCCGGTGCCGGCCGGAGACTTCCGGCGTCCGCTGCAACTGCTCGCCCGACGGCTGGAGTTCACCGACCCGGTCACCGGCACGCACCACGGTTTCACCAGCGGCCGCCACTTGAGCGCCTGGACGTCGTACACCGACTGGTCCGGCGGGTCCCGGCCGCACGGCTGAGCGCGGCCGGGGCGTCAGCCGCCGTGCCACCAGCGCAGGATCCGCTGCCACAGGCCGCCTGGACGGGCCGGTTCCGGGGCCAGAGGGGCGGATTCCGGTACGGGCGGCGGCTGGTGGGCCGCCGGCTGCGGTCCGGTGGCCGGGGCCGGATCGCTGCTCAGCGTGCCGACCTGCCAGTCGGAACGCTGCGGCGGGACCGGCATGGCCCGCGGCGGCAGGTCCACGTCCTGCTGCGGCTTCGGTTCGAAACGCACCGGCAGGGCCACCAGATGCCGGGAGGCGATGGAGGACCGCCAGCGCAGGTCCTCCTCGGCGCAGTCGAGCTGGATGTCGGACAGCCGGGTCAGCAGCGCGTCCACACCGACGTCGGCGATGGCGCGGCCGATGTCCTGGCCGGGGCACTCGTGCGGACCGCCGCCGAAGGCGAGGTGGGAGCGGTTGCCCTGCATGCTCTCCGACGGATCGGGCCGCACCCGCGGGTCGACGTTGCCGGGGGCGGGCGCGAACAGCAGCCCGTCGCCCTTGCGGATACGCCGGCCGCCCAGCTCGGTGTCCTGCTTGGCGAAGTACCCGAAGACCGTGCTGAAGGGCGGCTCGTCCCAGAGGGACTGCTCGATCGCCTCGGGCACGGTCATCTGGCCGCCGTTGAGCTGGGCCCGGAAGCCCGGCTCGGTGAGGACCATGCGCAGCGCGTTGGCCAGCAGGTTCGCCGTCGCCTCGTAGGCGGCGAACAGGACGAGCCGCAGGTGTTCGCGGACCTCGTCGTCGGTCAGCCCGGCCGGGTGGCCGATGAGGTGACTGGTGAAGTCGTCCTCCGGCCTGGTGCGCCGCCGGGTGGTGAGCCGGCTGAGCGCGTCCATGACGTAGGTGTGGCTCTGGATGGCGGTCTCGGTGCCCTTCAGGGCGTCCCGCGCGGCCTGCACCATCCGGTCGGTGTACTCCTCGGGCATGCCGAGGATCTCGCACAGCACGGCCATCGGCAGGTGCTCGGCGAACTGGGAGACCAGGTCGGCCCGTCCTCGTTCGCAGAAGCCGTTGACCAGGGCCTGGGTGTGGCGCCCGATGTGCCGGCGGACGCTGCGGTGGTCGATGGTGGCCATGGCCGCGGTGACCGCGTCGCGCAGCCGCTCGTGCTCGGCGCCCTCGGCGTGCGAGCAGATGGGCTGCCAGGCGATGTGCGGCATGAGCGGGTGGTCGGGCTTGACCCGGCCGTCCTTCAGCGGGGTCCAGATCCGGCTGTCCCGGGTGTACTGCGAGGGGCTGCGCACCAGTTGCAGGTTCTCGGCGTGCCCGAGCACCACCCACATGGGTACGTCGTCGTGGAGCAGCACGGGAGCCACCGGACCGTGCTGTTCCCGCAGGCGTTCGTAGAGGGCGGCGAGGTCTTCGGCGTCGGGGCCGTAGAGCCGCCGCGGTCCCTCGTGGCCGAGGTCGTGCGCGGGGCAGCCCGGCGGCGGGACGAGGGAATCTGTGCCGGTCGGGGAAGGGGATTCAGACGTCACGGTGGTGTCGCTCCGGAAGCGGATGGGGTGGGCCGGCGGCGGGTCAGGTGAGGGCGCCGGACAGGGCGAGGGAGTGCAGGAAGCGGGTGAGGGTGAGCAGCACGTCCTTGCTGGAGGCCCGGCGGCGCACATCGCACTCGATGATCGGGATCTCCGGGCCCAGGTCCAGGGCCGTGCGCAGTTCCTCCACCGGGTAACGGGGCGCGTCCGGGAAGGAGTTGACGGCGACGACGAAGGGCACGCCGCGTTCCTCCAGCCGGCCCATGACGTCGAAGCTGACCTCCAGGCGCCGGGTGTCGACCAGGACGACCGCGCCGAGGGCGCCCTCGAACAGGCCGTTCCACAGGAACCAGAAGCGCTCCTGGCCCGGCGTGCCGAACAGGTAGAGCACCAGTTGGTCGGTGATCTGGATGCGGCCGAAGTCCATGGCCACGGTGGTGGCCGTCTTGGACTCGGAGCCGTAGTCGTCGTCCACGCCGATGCCGGCCTGGGTCATGGTCTCCTCGGTGGTCAGCGGCCTGATCTCGCTGACGGAGCCGACCATGGTGGTCTTGCCGACGCCGAACCCGCCCACGATCACGATCTTCACCGCGGCCTGGGCCGTGTGCGGCAGATGATCCTCGGTGCGCGGGCCGGGGATGGTCTCAGAGTCTTTGAAGTCCATGCATCACCGCTTCGAGGAGGGAACGGTCGAAAGCCGCCTGGCGGACGATCGGGGCGCGGGCCTGCACCAGTTCCGCCCGGATCAGCTCGGTGATCAGTACGGTCATCGCGCTGAACGGCAGTTGGAGGTAGGCCGAGAGCTCGGCCATGGACAGCGGGGCGGTGCACAGCCGGAGCACGGCCGCCACCTCCGGGGAGGCGGACAGCGGGGGCGCGGAGCGGGCCACGATCAGCGTCACCAGATCGAGTTCCGCCCGCTTGCCGTCCGCCGATCCGGCGATGGTGTAGAGCCGTTCGGGATTGCCGGGCTTCTCCGCGCCGCCCGCCGGTTTCGCGACCGGCGCGGGCGGGGGCGACTGGTGCTGCGGCCGGCGCCGCTTGCGTCGTGGAGGGGTCATACGGTCTGCCCGTTCCGCCGGGGCGGACTGGTGAGGTGGGCGCCGATCCGGACGACGAGGTCGCGCATCATGCCGCTCATCCGGCCCGGTTCGCAGGTGACGTCCGCGAGCACGGCGAGGTAGGCGTTGGGGCCGGCGTTCATCAGGTAGAAGTAGCCGCCCTCGATCTCGAAGACCACGAGTTTCATGTCCCCGGCGCCCGGCAGTTCCTGGATGATGGCGCCGGCCAGGCTCTGTACGCCCGCGCAGGCGGCGGCCACCCGGTCTGCGGCGTCGGGCTCGCCGCCGTAGCGGGCGATGCGCAGTCCGTCGGCGGACAGGACCACGATCATCTCGATGCCCGGTACGCCGTCGTTGAGCTGCTTGAGCATCCAGTCCAGGTTCGCTCGCTGCTGGATCACTTGAGGTCCCCCTCGTCGTCGGCCTCGGTGCCGCCCTGCGCGTATTCGGCCGGATCTTTGAGCAGATGCAGGTACTTGGTCGGGTTGCGGGTGAAGTCGGTCAGCTCGGGACCGGTGGCGTCCGGGGGCATGCCCTCCCTGAGGCCCTTCCAGAAGGCCTCGATCCCGGAGCCGATCGGCCGGTCCATGAGCTTCCGGCGCTCGGGGTCGATCTCGGGCTCGGGTTCCGGCTCGGACCGGGTCTGGGACCAGATGGTGGGCCTGCCCTCGCGCTCGGCGCGTTCGATGGCTGCCTGTTCCGCGATCCGCTGGCTGAGCGGGGTCTTCACCCGGCTGCGGCGCTGTGGCAGCCCGGTCGCGGTCCACTCGGTGACCTCCGGAATGTCGTCCTCCAGGGAGATTCCGGCGGGGATCTTGGGGCTGGTGGGGCGGCGGGTCTTGGGCGGGCGCTTGGGGCCTTCCACCGCGCCGAGTTCGGGCTTGGGGATGCCGGTGGCGCCGATGCCGTGGGCGACGCCGACACCGGGCTCGGTGGTCGTCATGACGCGCGGCACGATGAGGATCGCGCGGACGCCGCCGTAGGCGGAGGAGCGCAGCGAGACCTCCATGTCGAACTGCTTGCAGAGCCGGCCGACGACGGCGAGGCCGAGGCGCGGGTTCTCGCCGAGGTTGTCCGCGTCGTCGAGGTTCCTGGCGTCCTCGATGGCCTTCTCGATCCGGGCGCGGGACTCCTCGCTGAGGCTGACGCCCGCGTCCTCGATCTCGATGGCGATGCCGGCCTGCACCTCGGAGGCGGTGACGTGCACCTTGGTGGTCGGCGGGGAGTAGCGGGTGGCGTTGTCGAGGAGTTCGGCGGCGGCGTGGATGACCGGCTCGACCGCCGTGCCCTTGATGTTGATGTTGACGATGGAGCTCAGCTCGATGCGGCGGTACTCCAGGATGCGGGACATCGCGCCGCGCAGCGTGCTGTAGAGGGAGACCGGCAGCGGCCACTGGCGGCCCGGCCGGCCGCCGCCGAGGACGGAGATGGTGTCGGCGAGGCGGCCGATCAGCGAGGTGCCGTGGTCGATGCGCAGCAGGTCGTCGAAGACCTCGGGGTTGCGCCCGTGGTCCTCCTCCATCTCGCGCAGTTCCTTGGCCTGCTGGTGAACGATGGCCTGGACGCGGCGGGCGATGCTCACATAGGAGCGCTCGGTGGCGTCGCGCATCGAGATCTCGTGGTCGGCACCGGTCAGCGCGACGCGTACCAGCTCGCGGTAGCCGTCGGGCAGGCCGCGCAGTTCGGGGTCCTCGTCGAAGACGTAGCGCACGGTGTCGCGGAGCGCCTCGCCGCGGCGCAGCCGGATGAAGCCGAGGGGCAGGACGTTCTGGGCGAAGTGGTCCATCAGGTGGTGGTGCAGCGCGATCTGCTGTTGCAGACGGGCGGCGTGCCGGGCGTGTTCGTCCTGTGCCTCGCGGAGCAGCCGGCCGCGCCGGGCGGCCTCCCCGGCCGTGGCGAGGACCAGCAGCACGGCCAGCACTCCGCAGGCGCCGACGGCCACCCGGGCGGCGGGCGGTACCAGGGCGACGGCGGCCCCGGCTGCCGCGGCCATCACTATGGCCGGCGGCAACAGCACGCGCGCATAGGGCCGTTCACGGCGACCGGGAGGCTTCTGAACACTCACCATGGATGCCTTCTGTAACGAATCGGCTGGGTGTCGGGTGGAGCTTGCTGGGGAAGGTATGGGAACTGTCGGGATGCACTTCACATAGGGGAACAGGCGCACGAATTGCCTCAACTCGGTGCGCCGCGGGCGAGCTTAGCCCGACCGGATCAACGCCGTGTCATATTCGGCAAGCATCTGAAATCGACCCACGACAGGAGTACGCTCAACCCTTTGTGCACACTGAGCTGCTGCTCGCACACAGACAGTATCGACGCACAGGCGTACGATTGTCACTCACCGTAACGAGTGAAAAAAAGCAGTCGAGGCCGCACCCGGACAGGTGCGGCCTCGGTTCCCCGGACGAACGGTCTTCGCGACCCCGGGGGATCAGCCCACGGACGAGTAGGCCACCACGCCCCGCAGCAGCTGGTCGACGGCCTTGCGGGCGGCCTTGGCCACGGTCGAGTTCTCCGTGGGCGCGGCGGCGGAGATCTGCCCGAGGACGTCGATGACCTGCTTGCACCAGCGTACGAAGTCACCGGCCGGCATCTCCGCCTCGCGCAGCACCTCGTCCAGCCCCTTGCCGGAGGCCCACATATAGGCGGCCCAGGCGAAGCCGAGGTCGGGCTCGCGCTGGCCGACGCCCTCCGTCTGGCTGATCCGGAACTCCTCCTCCAGCGCGTCGAGCCGGCCCCAGATCCGGACCATCTCGCCGAGCGCCGCCTTGGCCTTGCCCGAGGGCAGCTTCGGTGCCATGGCGTCGTCGCCGACCCGTGCCTCGTACACCAGCGCCGAGGCGCAGGCGGCGAGTTCGGCGGGGCTCAGCCCCTCCCAGACCCGCTCCCGCAGGCACTCGCTGGCCAGCAGGTCCAGTTCGCTGTACAGCCGCGCGAGCCGCCTGCCGTGCTCGGTGACCTCGTCACCCCGCAGATAGTCCAGCTCGGTCAGCAGTGCCACGATCCGGTCGAAGGTGCGCGCGATGGTGTTCGTACGGCCCTCGATGCGCCGCTCCAGCTGCGAGGTGTCACGCAGCAGCCGGTGGTAGCGCTCGGCCCAGCGGGCGTGGTCCTCGCGCTCGTCGCAGCCGTGGCAGGGGTGTGCGCGCAGCGCCGTGCGCAGCCGGGCGATCTCGCGGTCGTCGGCGGCCTGCGAGCGCTTCTTGCGGGCCCGCTCCGGCGGGATGTGCCCGGCCTTGGTGCGCAGCGCGGAGGCGAGGTCCCGGCGGGACTGCGGCGAGCGCGGGTTGAAGGACTTCGGGATCCGCATCCGGTCCAGCGGCTCCACCGGCACCGGGAAGTCCATCGTCGCCAGCCGCTTGACCTGCCGTTCGGCGGTCAGCACCAGGGGGCGCGGCCCGTCGTGGTGGTCGAAGCCGCGGTGCCCGTTGGAACGGCCCGCGGGCAGGCCCGGGTCCAGCACCAGCGCGAGGCCCGCGTACTTGCCCGTGGGCACGTGGATGACATCGCCCGGCTTCAGCTTCTCCAGGGCGACGGCGGCCTCCGCCCGGCGCTGGGTGGCGCCCTGCCGGGCCAGCTCGGTCTCCCGGTCCTTCAGCTCCCGGCGCAGCCGCGCGTACTCCTCGAAGTCGCCGAGGTGACAGGTCATGGAGGCCTTGTAACCGGCCAGGCCCTCCTCGTTGCGCTGGACCTGGCGGGAGATCCCGACGACCGACTTGTCCGCCTGGAACTGCGCGAAGGACGTCTCCAGCAGCTCACGCGAACGGTGCCGGCCGAACTGCTCGACCAGGTTGACCGCCATGTTGTACGACGGCTTGAAGCTGGAGCGCAGCGGGTAGGTGCGCGTGCCCGCGAGACCGGCCAGGTGCTCAGGGCTCATGCCGCGCTGCCACAGCACCACGGCGTGGCCCTCGACGTCGATGCCCCGGCGGCCCGCGCGGCCGGTGAGCTGGGTGTACTCGCCGGGCGTGATGTCGGCGTGCTGCTCGCCGTTCCACTTGACGAGCTTCTCCAGCACCACCGAGCGGGCGGGCATGTTGATGCCGAGCGCGAGGGTCTCGGTGGCGAACACCGCCTTGACCAGGCCGCGTACGAACAGCTCCTCCACGACCTCCTTGAAGGTCGGCAGCATGCCCGCGTGGTGGGCGGCTATGCCCCGCTCCAGGCCCTCCAGCCACTCGTAGTAGCCGAGGACGTGCAGGTCCTCCGGGGCGATGTGGGCGGTGCGCTCCTCGACCAGGGCGCGGACCTCGTCCCGCGCCTCCTCGTCGTTGAGCCTGAGGCCCGCGTACAGGCACTGCTGGACGGCGGCCTCGCAGGCGGCGCGGCTGAAGATGAAGGTGATGGCCGGGAGCAGGCCCTCGGAGTCCAGGCGCTCGATGACCTCGGGACGGCCGGGCGTCCACACCCGCGAGCGCTGTCTGCGCTCCCGCTCCCGGTCGGCCTCGCGCATCGCCCGGCCGCGCCTGCGGTCCTGGTACGACGGTCTGGTGGCCTCCATGCGGGCCAGGCGGACCAGGTCGGGGTTGACGGCCTTCTTGTGGCCCTCGCCCTCCTCGAACAGGTCGTACATCCGCCGTCCGGCGAGCACGTGCTGGAACAGCGGCACGGGGCGGTGCTCGGAGACGATCACCTCGGTGTCGCCGCGGACGGTGTCCAGCCAGTCGCCGAACTCCTCGGCGTTGGAGACGGTCGCGGAGAGCGAGACCAGCGTCACCGACTCGGGGAGGTGGATGATCACTTCCTCCCAGACGGCGCCGCGGAAGCGGTCGGAGAGGTAGTGCACCTCGTCCATGACCACATAGCCGAGGCCGAGGAGCGTCTGGGAGCCGGCGTAGAGCATGTTCCGCAGCACCTCGGTGGTCATCACGACCACCGGGGCGTCGGAGTTCACGCTGTTGTCGCCGGTGAGCAGGCCGACCTTCGCGGTGCCGTAGCGGCGGCACAGGTCGGCGTACTTCTGGTTCGACAGCGCCTTGATGGGTGTCGTGTAGAAGCACTTCTTGCCCTGCTTCAGGGCGAGGTGGACGGCGAACTCGCCCACGATCGTCTTGCCCGAGCCGGTGGGGGCGGCCACCAGTACGCCCTTGCCCGCTTCGAGTGCCTGGCAGGCCTCGATCTGGAAGGGGTCGAGGCCGAAGTCGTACATCTCGCGGAAGGAGGCGAGCGCGGTGGCCTGCTCGGCTGCCCGCCTGCGGGCTGCCGCGTACCGCTCGGCCGGTGAGAGGTCCTCTGTCATCGTGCTTTCGAGCGTACCGGGCGCCACTGACAACGGGACGATCATTATCCGGATCCCGGGCGCGGGGCGGCCGGGTCCGCGGCCGGCGGGGCGGCGTGCCGGTCGCGGGAGGGTGGCGGTACGGACGGATGCCCCCGTCCCCGGGGTGATCCGGGGCGGGGGCATCGCGTGCGGTGCCTCGGTGGAGGTGGGGTCCGGCGGTTACGTCGCGTCGTCGTAGCCGTTGACCCGGTCGGTGCTCGTCTGCTCGGGCAGTGTGCGGGTGGCCGGGACCGGCTCGACGTCGCCGATGTCCTCGGGCGTGAGGTCCAGCTCGGAGGCCTCGTCGTCGTCGGGGCCCGCGGCCTCGCGCAGGAGCCTGCGCTTGTCGTTGAGGAGCGAGAACGCGACCGCCGCGAAGTACAGCACCCAGATCGGCCCGGCGAGGGCCAGCATGGACAGCGGGTCGGTGCTCGGGGTGGCCACGGCCGCGAAGACCGTGATGCCGAGGATCATGGCCCGCCACCAGCTGAGCATGCGCCTGCCCGTCAGCACCCCGGTGAGGTTGAGCATGATCAGCAGCAGCGGCAGCTCGAAGGAGAGACCGAAGACGATCACCATGCGGGTGACCAGCTGGAGCAGGTCGTCGAGCGGCAGCAGGTTCTTGATGTCGCCGTTCGGTGTGAAGTCGATCAGCACCTTGGCCGTGGTCGGCAGCAGCTTGTAGGCGAAGAAGGCACCGCCGAGGAACAGCGGGACGCCGGTGAAGACGAAGCCGTAGGCGTACTTCTTCTCGTGCCGGTGCAGACCCGGCGCCACGAATGCCCAGAGCTGGAACAGCCAGATCGGCGAGGCGGCCACGACGCCGGCCATCAGCGAGACCTGGAGGGCCAGCGTGAACGGCGCGAGGAGACCGTTGATGGTGATCTCGGCGCACTGGGTCTTGCCACTGGACTTGGCCAGCTCTGCGAAGGTCTCCCGACAGCCGACGGAGTCCAGGATCGGCTTCGTCAGGAAGTTGATGATGTCGTTGTAGTAGAAGGCCGCGACGATCGTCACGATGACGATGGCCAGCATCGCCTTCGCGAGCCGGTTGCGGAGCTCACGAAGGTGATCCGCGAGGGGCATCCGCCCCTCGGGATCCTTCTCCTTCTTGCGGGCAGGCTTGAGCAACCCACGTCCTCATCTCGTGCGGCAGGCCGGGGCTTTCCGGCCTTGTGTCAGCGCTGGGCGGAATCCGTCGGTTCGTTGACCGGCCGCGAGCTGCTCACGTCGCCGGGGGCCGCCTGGATGGTGCGCTGGGCCGAGGACTGCTCGGTGGTACCGGAGGCCTGGGTGGAGGTCTTGCCCTCTTCCTTCATCGCCTTGGCCTCGCTCTTGAGGATGCGGGCGGACTTGCCCAGCGAGCGCGCCATGTCCGGGAGCTTCTTCGCGCCGAACAGCAGGATGACGACGACGAGGATCAGAATGAGCTCGGGAGCTCCGATTTTTCCACCGAACATGAATCTTTACCTTCTCACCGAGGCGGCTGGGTGGGGTGCTGTCCGACCAGTCGGACATGTGTCCGATGGTCGTGCTGGCAGCGATCGTAACGCTCAGGGGTAAACGTGAGGCAATCCCCGTGCGTACTCCCGGTCCGCGGTGCGGGCCTCGTTTTCCGTACCGCGACCAGCAGGGTACCTGTCCGGCAGGGCAGCATGACAGGGCGAAGCGACCCAAATCGCTTGTATCACTGGTCTCACAGCCACCGTCAGGAGCGGTTCACAGCGTGTCGGCGGCGCGGGCCGCGCTCACGGTCGCCCGCTCCAGATCCTCGGCGGCCCGGTTGATACGGCGCGCCGAGTCCGTCACCTGCTGCCCGAGGCGCCGCGCCGCCACGAACACCCGGACGGCGAGCACCCCCAGGACGGCGAGACCCAGGAATCCCATGGCTACGGCGAACATCGGCCAGAACATGACGTCGAGACTAGACGGTCCGCCGCCTCGGTCCGCACCCGGCCGTGCGGTGGCCGGCGCCGTGCCGGTCCCCCGGCGAGCGGCCGGGCCGCCCGTCACACCGTGGAGTGCAGCCGCAGGGTCCTGACCCCGCCGCCGGTGAGCAGTTCCACGATCCGCTCCCCGGCCGGCTTGCGGACCGAGGCGCCGCAGTCGGGGCAGGTGAAGGAGTAGAACGTCGTCCGGCTGCTGGCGCCGATCGCGAGCCGCAGCGCGCTCGCGGCCAGTTCGAAACGGCCCCGGCACTCCGGGCAGCCTGCCTTGAACACCACGGGGGCCACTCTTCTCATCCCCGCGAACGCGGTCGCCACCGTCATCTCACCCGCGCCGGATTCCGGAGACTCGCTCACAGGCCCTCGCTCCTCTTCCTCTGGTCGTTCTCTGGTCGCAGCCCAATCCTCTGGTCGCAGCCGATCACACCCGGTCGTCCGCCGTCAGGGCCGCATGGCCCCGGTCGCCGTGGCCATGCGGCCCCGGTCGCCTACGGCACAGGCGCCGCGTCGGCGGGAACGTCGTACGCCGCGAGGGCCTCGCGGGCCGCCCGGCGGGCACTCTCGGCCAGCTCGGGCGGTGAGACGATCCGGCCGTCGCGGCCGAGCCGCAGCGCCAGCCGGCGCAGGGAGGCCGGGTCGGGGGTGCGCAGGGTGATGCGCAGCCCGCCGTCGGGAAGCTCCTCTGCGCTGTCGTGCGGGTAGTACTCGGCGACCCAGCGGCCGCCCGGGCCGACCTCGACCACGACCTCCGGGTCCTCGGCGGCCGGCTGCACCAGGCCCTCGGAGAGGTCGCGCAGTTCTATCTCGGGCGGGGCCGAGGGCGCGTCGAGGATCCTGATCTCGGCGACCCGGTCCAGCCGGAAGGTGCGCCGGGCCTCGGAGCGGCGGCACCAGGCCTCCACATAGGTGTGGCCGACGCTGACCAGCCGGATGGGGTCGATCTCGCGCTCGGTGACCTCGTCGCGGGCCGGTGAGTAGTAGCGGATCCACAGCCGGCGGCGCTCGGAGATCGCCCGGTCGACGTCGGCGAAGACCCCGCCCTCGGACTCGAAGGTCACCGACAGCCGGGAGCTGGCGCCGGCCGCCTCGCCCGCCGC
>NZ_JACBWZ010000950.1 GCF_013870595.1 Streptomyces sp. WELS2
GGTGGAGAAGGGGGAGCCGCCGGCCGGCTGCGGCGCGGTGGTGCTGCTGGACCGGGACGCGGCGGACGTCCTGGCCCGGGTCGGCTTCACTCGGTGAGGCACTGTCACCGCCACCCGCTAGCCTTCATGGTCACAGCAGTGGTTCCCAGCAGGCGGTAGGCACATGGACTTCCCGGCGGACTTCCCGGCACAGGCGCACCCGCACCCGCACGGCGGTTGGCCCGGCAACGAGCTGGAGGAGGTGTTGTCGGCCTCCCTCGGCATCCCCGCGGCGGGCGGCCGGATCGTCGAGGTCCTCGGCCGCAGCTTCCTGTGGATCCCGCTCCCCAACGGCGGTGGCCCGGACAGCGGCCCGCTGGACCTGCCGACGCTCGACATCGACGGCCAGGCGTACGTCCCGGTGTTCAGCTCCGAGGAACAGCTGCGCCAGGTGGCCGGCTCCCACATGGCGTACACCATCGCCCCGGCCGTGGAGTTCGCCCGCGGCCTGCCCCCGCAGGTGGGCATCGCCGTCAACCCCGAGGGTGTCGTCGGCATACCGCTGCCGCCCCAGGCCGTGGCCGAGCTGTGCCGGGTGGGCCGCACCCCGCTCGACGGTCCGGGCACCGGCGGCCGGGTCCGCCTCTTCGAGCCCGACTGGCAGGACGACCCGGTGGACTTCCTCGCCGCCGCGTCCGCCGGGTTCGCCGAGACCGGCGTCGTCCTCACCGCCCGCCGCTGCCTGGCCGCCGTCGAGACGGCCGACCCGGCGATGTTCGTCGGCGTCGAACTCTCCCAGTGGGAAGGCGACCTGCGCGCCCTGCCCCTCCAGGCCCTCGGCAAGGCCCTGGCCGAGGTCCCCGTCAAGTGGCCGGTCAACCTGGTCCTGCTGGACGTCACGGACGACCCGGTGGCGACATGGCTGAAGGCGAACGTCCGCCCGTTCTATCAGTACGGCCACTGAACCGCGCCCGGAAGGGGCGCGGGATCGTGTCCGATATGCGGCTCCGCCGCGGGGCGCGACGAGCCACAACCCACCCGCACACGCGTACGACGCCAAGGCCCCGAGCTGCCAGGCGCATAAGCTGTGCTCAAACGCCGGGTCACAGAAAAGAAGGGGCACACCAGGTGAGCGCGAGCCACAGCGGCAGCGTCGAGCACATGCTGCGCCAGGTCACGCCCGGACGCTACGACGCCTACGAGGCTTTGCTGCGCGCCCTCGCCGCCCCCACCTCCGGCCAGGTCTTCATGCTCCTGTGGCACGGCCAGGCCGGCGCCCCGGACGCCCAGTACGGGGACATGGAGGTGGACGGCTTCCACTACGCCCCCTGCGTGACCTCCGCCCAGGAGCTGTCGGCCAGCGGCTGGAACCGCTCCTACGAGGTGGCCGACGGCCTGGACGTGGCCCGCACCCTCTACCCCGACCACTACGGCCTCTGGCTCAACCCGCACGCGCCGGGCGGCGGCGTCGGCATCCCCTGGCCGGACCTGCGCCGCATCGCCACCGGCCTGGACCGCCAGCCCGCCGGCCCGCTGCGCCTGTCCGAGCCCGGCATCGAGATCCCGCAGTTCTACGCCCTGCTCGCGCAGAACGCGCACCGCACCCCAGCGCTGCGCTCGCTGCGCCGCGCCTGGGTGCAGCCCGCGCTCGGCGCGCCCTACCTCGCCATCGGCCTGGACGTGTACGACACCTCGCCCGCCGCGGTCGACTCGGTGCGCGCCATGATGCAGCAGTCCATCGGCGCGGTCCCGGAGGGCCTGCCGGTCTCGACGGTCGCCATGACCGACGACTACGACCCGGTGGTGATGTGGATGCGGGCCAACGCGCGCCCCTTCTACGACCGCGAGGCGCACGCCCCGGTGCCCCCGCCGCAGCCCCCGCTCCAGGTGCCGGCCCCGCCGCAGGCACCGGCCGGCGGGTACGGCTATCCGCCGGCGCACGGCGGCTACTGACCAACGAGGCGCGGCGAGAGGTTTGTTGACCGGCTCGCACAATCCACGGAAGCTGGGCGCTTCTGCGCGCGTAGACATCGGGCTGAACCTCCCGAACCGCGCAGATTCGCCGTTCTGTCCCAACTGGCCCGCGTCCGAGGGCCGTTACCCACTGTTCGGATAACGGAATCCCCCGCACTGCATCACGGTTGCGCATACTTTCGCCGTCAGCTCTGGCGGGTGATCACAACGACGCTGAAGACTCGCGACTCAGACACGAGGCCGA
>NZ_JACBWZ010000951.1 GCF_013870595.1 Streptomyces sp. WELS2
CCACACCCGCTCGGCGAAGAACCGCTCCGGCCAGTCGAAGGCCTCCGCCTGCACGTCCTGCGGCAGGGCGAGGGTGACCGCGCCGGTGTCCACCGGGTCGGTGAGCACCCGCATGGCCTGGAGGGCCGACGGGATCAGGGCCTCCGGGCGGGTGATCCGGTCGAAGTACTTCGACACCGGGCGCAGGGTGTCGTTGACCGAGACGTCGCCCGCGTACGGCACCTCCAGCTGTTGCAGGACCGGGTCGGCGGGGCGGGCGGCGAAGACGTCGCCCGGCAGCAGCAGCACCGGCAGGTGGTTGATGGTGGCGAGGGCGGCGCCGGTGACGAGGTTGGTCGCGCCGGGGCCGATGGAGGTGGTCACCGCGTGCGTGGACAGCCGGCCCGACTGGCGGGCGTAGCCGACGGCCGCGTGCACCATCGCCTGCTCGTTGCGGCCCTGGTGGTACGGCATGAGCTCCGCGTACTCGACCAGTGCCTGGCCGATCCCGGCGACGTTGCCGTGCCCGAAGATGCCCCACATGGCGCCGATCAGCCGCTGCCGGGTGCCGTCCCGCTCGGTGTACTGGGCGGCCAGGAAGCGGACCAGCGCCTGGGCGACGGTGAGCCGGATCGTCGTCATCGGTACCCCCCGGTGGTGTGGTCGGGGTGGAAGCGGATCAGCCACTCCCGGGTGTCCCCCGGACCCGCCATGACGTTCAGGTAGTACATGTCGTGCCCGGGCTGGGCGATGGACGGGCCGTGCCAGCCGTCCGGGACGAGGACGGCGTCGCCGGAGCGGACCTCGGCGAGCACGTCCGCACCGCCTTCGCGGGAGGGGGACACCCGTTGGTAGCCGAGCCCGTTCGGGCCGTCGATCTCGAAGTAGTAGATCTCCTCCAGCCGCGACTCCTCGCCCGGCCGGTGCTCGTCGTGCTTGTGCGGCGGGTACGAGGACCAGTTGCCGCCGGGGGTGATCACCTCCACGGCGATCAGCCGGTCGCACGGGAAGGCGTCGGCGGCGGCGAAGTTGCGCACCCGGCGGGCGCAGGTGCCGCCGCCGCGCTCCTCGACGGGGACCTCCGGCGCGGGGCCGTAGCGGGCGGGGAGTCGTCGCTCGCACTTCGCTCCTGCCAGGGCGAAGCGGCCTCCCGCGCCGGAGGCGATCTGGACCCGGGCGTCCCGGGGGGCGTACGCGAAGTCGGTGACGTCCGCGAACACGCCCTCCCTGCCCAGGAGTTGGAACTCGTCCTGCTCCGTTTGTACGGTACATCCGCCTTCCAGCGGAAGCACGATCCACTCGCTGTCGCCGGTGGTGAACGTATGGCTGCCGCCGGGTGCCAGCTCGACGACCCGCAGGCTGCTGTACGTCCAGCCGGCCGTATCGGGACCGATGTCGACGGCGTACCAGGCGTTCGCGGTCGCGCCCCTGGGCAGATGCAGCTCGGTGCTTTTCATGCGCCCCTCACAGCAGTCCTGCGGCGGTGTCCACGGCGGCGGCCACATCGCCGTCCGCCGGGTACAGCAGCGAGCGGCCGGCCACCAGGCCGCGCACGGTGGGCAGGCGCAGCGCGTCCCGCCACTTGCCGTAGGCGGCGGCCCGCTGCGCCGGGGAGTCGCCGATGTCCCCGCCGAGCAGGACGGCGGGCAGCGTGGAGGTCCGCATGACCCGGGCCATGTCGCCGGGGTGTTCGGTGACCGGGACCTTCAGCCAGGTGTAGGCGGAGGAGCCGCCGAGGCCGGAGGCGATGGCGATGGCCCGGGTGACCGCCTCGGCGGAGAGGTCGTTCACCAGCTCGCCCCCGGGGCCGCGGCGGCTGATGAACGGCTCCACGAACACCGGCAGCCGGCGGGCCGCCATGGCGTCGACGACGCGGGCGGCGGTCTCCAGGGTGGCCAGGGAGCCCGGGTCGGCGTAGTCGACGCGCAGTAGCAGCTTGCCCGCGTCGAAGCCGAGCCGCTCGATGTCCTCGGGGCGGTGGCCGGTGAACCGGTCGTCCAGCTCGAAGCTGGACCCGTGCAGCCCGCCGCGGTTCATGGAGCCGATGACGACCTTGTGCTCCAGGGCGCCGAGCAGCAGCAGGTCGTCCAGGATGTCGGCGGTGGCCAGCACCCCGTCGACACCGGGCCGGGACAGCGCGAGGCACAGCCGGCCCGGCGTCCAGCAGCAACTCGCGGTCCAGGCGGTCGCGTTCCTCGGTGGCGGGGG
>NZ_JACBWZ010000952.1 GCF_013870595.1 Streptomyces sp. WELS2
CCGCCACCTGTACGCCGACCTCACGCCGCTGCGCGAGCCGCTGGCCGCCCAAGGCGTCGGGGACGCCCAGGAGCTGGAGGACCTCCTCACCGCCCGGCTCGGCATGCCCGCGCCCGGCGGCCACCGCTTCGGCGACGACCTCCAGGCCCTGCGCGTACGGCTCGCCACCGGACCCCTGCTGGGCGGCACGGACGAGGAGCGCACGGAAAGCCTCGTGTCACCCGCACCGCTGGAACTGCCACACGTGCGGCGCGCGTTGGCCTCCTTGCGGTCGGCCTTCGACGATCTCCGCGACGACGCTCAGCGATGGGAGCCTCCTCGATGACGCAGCAGACGCATGAGCCCGGCCCGGCCACGACGACCACGGAACCCGGCGTACCCGGCACGCCGGCCCCCCTCGCCGACCCCTTCCCGCCGCTGGCCGAGCCCCGCCCGCTGGGCGAACACCGGGTCTGGCCGCGCACCTTCCACGACCGGCTGACCACGCCCCTGCCCGGTCTGAAGGCCCTCGCCCGCTTCGCCCGCGAAGGCGCCGTGCGCCCCGGCCCCGACGGCCTCGCCGACATCCCCCGGCTGCCGTACGAACCGGGCCCGCTGCCCCGCGTCGGCACCCGCGCCCTGGCCGTCAGCTGGGCGGGACACGCCAGCTGGGTCGTCCGGATCGGCGGGCTGACCGTCCTCACCGACCCGGTCTGGTCCCGCCGCATCCTCGGCACCCC
The DNA here is from genome assembly GCF_013870595.1 of Streptomyces sp. WELS2. GTDB lineage: Bacteria > Actinomycetota > Actinomycetes > Streptomycetales > Streptomycetaceae > Streptomyces. The sequence continues at coordinate 720 of NZ_JACBWZ010000952.1, forward strand.
GGCCCGCATCACCCCGGTGGGCGTGCCCTGGGACGCCCTGCCGCCCGTCGACGCCGTCGTCATCAGCCACAACCACTACGACCACCTGGACGCCCCCACCCTGCGCCGGCTCCCGCGCGACACCCCCGTGTTCGCGCCCGCGGGCCTCGGCGGCTGGTTCCGCCGCCGCCGGTTCACCCGCGTCACCGAGCTGGACTGGTGGGAGGGCGCCGAACTGTCCGGCACCCGCTTCGACTTCGTCCCCGCCCACCACTGGTCCAAGCGCACCCTCACCGACGCCTGCCGCAGCCTGTGGGGCGGCTGGGTCCTCACCGCCCCGGACGGACAGCGCCTCTACTTCGCCGGCGACACCGGCTACGGCCACTGGTTCTCCCGCATCGGCCGCCGCTACCCCGGCATCGACCTGGCCCTGATGCCCATCGGCGCCTACGACCCCCGCTGGTGGCTCAGCGACGTCCACTGCGACCCCGAGGAGGCGGTCCAGGCCACCCTGGACCTCGGCGCCCGCCGCATGGCGCCCATGCACTGGGGCACGTTCATCCTCTCGGCGGAGCCGGTCCTGGAACCGCTCACCCGGGTACGGGCCGCCTGGGAGAAGGCGGGACTGGAGCGCGAAGACCTGTGGGACCTGCCGGTCGGCGCTTCGAGAGTGCTGGAGTGAACAGTCCCGGGGGCGGCACAGCGCGCCCTCGCCCGGCTGCGAGGGCTCAGCCGGCGGCCCGGACCCGCCGCCACACCCCGGGCACCGCGCTGATCAGCACCGTCAGCGCCACCGCCAGCACGACCCCCTCCCACGGCTCCTCGAACAACGAACCCCCCACGACCCCGATCACCTGATACGTGGCCGCCCAGGCCAGGCACGCCGGCAGGTTCCCCCGCGCGAACCTGCGCGGCGGCCACTCCGCCATCAGGCACGCCAGCATCACCGGTATCCGTCCCGCCGGGACGAGCCGGGACAGCACCAGCACGGCGGTCCCGTGGTCGGCCAGCTTCCCCCGGGCGCGCGCCAGCCGCTCCTCCGGTGCCCGGGCCCGGATCGCGGCCAGCCACCGCGATCCGCTCCGCGACCGCATCCCGCGCCGGCCCAGCCAGTACAGCGCCGCGTCGCCGAGGAACGCGGCCAGCGACGCGGTCACGAACACCAGCGCCGACGAGTACGGCGCCTTCTGATGGAACGCGACCACCGCCGCCGAGCTCACCAGCGCGCCCGTCGGCACCACCGGCACCAGCGCCCCGACCAGCACCAGCAGGAACAACGAGGGATAGCCCGCCGCCTGCTGCGTGGACTCGGGTGTCACGGTGGCCGCCGCGGCGGCGAGCCAGGTCACCGAGCGACCTCCAGCCGCACGCTCCCGCCGTGCGCCAGCTTGTGCACCGCCACCCCGGGCGCGGCCACCGCCGCCAGCCGTACGAACTCGTCACCCGGCGCGTGGAACTCGTGCGGGCGCACCGCGTCCATGCCGATC
>NZ_JACBWZ010000953.1 GCF_013870595.1 Streptomyces sp. WELS2
AGGGCGCGGGCCGACCGGCTCGCCGCCGCGCTGGACGCCGACGGGATCGACGTACGGGCCGTCACCAGCGCCGCCACCGTCGGCGGGGGAGGCGCGCCCGGAGTGACCCTGCCCAGCGCCGCCCTGTCCCTGCCCGAACCGTACGCCGCCGCCCTGCGCACCGGTCGTCTCCCGGTCGTCGGCCGGCTGGATGCGGGCCGCTGCCTGCTGGACCTCGGATCGGTTCCGCCCGAGGACGACGACCGGCTCGCCCAGGCCGTACGGTCGGCCCGCACCGCGGTGCACCGGGCCGGAGCGGAGGAGCCCCCCGTGGACGGGCGGGCGTGATGCGGGTCCTCGCCACCGCCGGCCACGTCGACCACGGCAAGTCCACGCTGGTCCGCGCGCTCACCGGCATGGAGCCCGACCGCGTCACGGGTGTGCTGGCACGCGTGAGCGGGCCGGCCGGCCACTGGACCGGGACGTACGGCACCGCCGACATCGTGACCGGCGCGCCGGTGCCGGTGGACGGCCGGTTCCGTCTCGGCAGCGTCACCAAGATCTTTATCGCCACCGTGATGCTGCAACTGGCCGCCGAGGACCGCGTCGACCTCGGCCAGCCCGTCCAGCGGTACCTGCCGGGCGTCCTGCCCGAAGACTATCCGCCGATCCCCGTCCGCACCCTGCTCAACTTCACCAGCAGCCTTCCCGAACTGACCTCGGACGACCTGCCCACCATCCCGGGCGGCATCGTCGAGCACCGCTTCGACAACCACCCGCTCGCCGAACTCGTGGCCAAGGCCGTCCAGCACGAACGCCCCTTCACCGAGCCCGGTCGCATGCAGGTCTACGGGGCCACCGGCTACTACGTCGCGGCCATGCTGGTCGAGAACCTCACCGGGCATACCTACCAGCGGGAGATCACCACCCGGATCCTGCAACCGCTGCACCTGCGCGAGACCACCGCCCCGCGAACCGACACCACGATCCACGGCCCCCACTCCCACGGCTACATCGCCGTACCCCGGCCGGACGGCGGATCCCGGCTGATCGACATCACCGAACAGAATCCGGGCGCCGGCGGGATGATATCCACCACCGCCGACCTCGACCGCTTCCTGACCGCACTCTTCCGGGGCCGGCTGCTGCCCCCGGCCGAGCAGGCGGAACTGTTCGACATCCCCGACGTCCCCTACCTCGGCGGCACCGCCGACGACCCGGGACAGGGCCGCGCCTACTACGCCGCCGGCCTGATGCGCGTGACTCTGCCCAACAGCGTGACGGTGTGGGGCAAGACCGGCACCACCTTCGGCTACACCGACGGCATGTTCACCACCCGCGACCTGCGCCGCCGCCTGGTGTACTCCTTCAACCCCACCACCGGCGGCGGCAACGACCTCGCCCTGGTCACCCGGATCCTGTCCGCGGCCTTCGCCCCGTGAGCGTCACAGGTCAGCCTGGTCCCGGCCCCGGCGCCCGCGTCCCTCACTCCGGCAGGGTGACGTCGAATGTCGTGGACCCCGGTTCGCTGTCCGCCTCCACCGTCCCGCCGTGCGCCTCCACCACCGCGAGCACGATCGACAGGCCGAGGCCCGCCCCCGGGGCGGACTCGTCCGCGTGGCGGCGGTGGTCGGCGCGGGTGAAGCGTTCGAAGACCGCGGGGCGTAGTTCCTCGGGGATACCGGGGCCGTCGTCGTGGACGCGAAGGCGGACGGTGCCGGGGCGGGGCTCCAGGGTGACCGTGATCTCGGTGTCCGCGGGCGTGTGCAGACGCGCGTTGGCCAGCAGGTTGGCGACCACCTGGTGGAGGCGGTGCGCGTCTCCGGTGACCGTGACCGGGTCCTCGGGCAGATCCAGGGTCCAGCGGTGGCCGGGGCCCGCGGCACGGGCGTCGGTGACCGCGTCCAGGACCAGCCGGGTCAGGTCGACCGGGCCGCGCTCGAGCGGGCGGCCCGCGTCGAGGCGGGCGAGCAGCAGCAGGTCGTCCACCATCAGGCCCATCCGTGACGCCTCGGCTGCGATCCGCTCCAGTGCCCTGGTGACCTCGGGCGGCACCGGGCCGGGGTGCAACAGACCCAGTTCGGCATGGCCGCGCACCGAGGCGACCGGGGTGCGCAGTTCGTGGCTGGCGTCGGCGGCGAACCGGCGCAGCCGCTCCTGGCCGGCGTGCCGCTGGGTGAGCGCGTCCTCGACGTGGCCCAGCA
>NZ_JACBWZ010000954.1 GCF_013870595.1 Streptomyces sp. WELS2
GGCCAGCCCGTACCCGAGCCGCCGGCGGCGCACCCTGCGCAGGTGCGCCAGCTCGCCGAGCAGCCGGTCCAGCAGCCGGGAACCGGGCCGGGCCACGGGATGCACGAACGGCGGAGTGGCCCGGCGGTAGAGCATCAGCTGCCGGGTGGTGGGCCCGAACCCGGTCACGTGGGCCGCGCACCGGGGGCACTCCACGAGGTGGTCCTCGAAGCGGAAGGCCTCCGCCGCGTCCAGTACGCCGAGCGCGTACGCGCCGGCGTCACGATGCCGTTCCAGGGACCTCATGCCGAATCCTCGTGCCGATGGGTGCGGGGGTGCTCCTTGCCCCCACCCGTACGCGGCGGACCACCGGATCGCTCAAGGCGCACACACAATCGTGACCAGGGAAGGCACGGCGGCCCGGCCCGTGGACCGGGCGCGTCCCGGAAGGCGCGGAAGAGACGGGCGGAGGCTTCAGAAGAGGTGGATCGCGAGGTGCCCCAGCGGCAGCCCCAGCCGCCAGGCCGGTGTCCACACCTTCGGCCCCTCGTCCTCCCCGAACACCGGGCCGCCGCCCGGCACCGCGTCCAGGTCCGGCGCGAGCAGCTCGGTCTCCTCCAGCCAGCGCCAGGCGTCGGCGGCCAGCGCCAGATCCGGGCAGGGAGCGCCGGAGCCGGCCGCCCGCTCGGTCCGCTCGGCCATGCGCGTCCGCACCCAGTCCCGCCACGGCTGGTCGTAGGCGGTCAGCGCCAGCCAGTTCTCCAACTGGGAGATCACCCGGATGCCGGACAGCTCCCCGTCGGTGTCGGACAGGAAGACGGTCAGCGCCAGCGCGTCCCGGCCGGCCCGGAACTCGAAGGACGTCGGCGGCATCAGATCGCCGGTGCGCAGCAGCTCGTCGGCGATGTACTCGGCGTACAACCAGGCCATCGGGACGGCCAGTTCACCGCCGCCGGTGCCGTCCGTGCTCTCGTGACCTCTGTGCAGCATCCCTTCCTGCCCTTCCTCCGGTGCGTACGCGTCGCCCGAACCTCCGGGCCCGGACCCCCGTCCGGAACGCGGATGAGGACAGCCCATGCCCGAACGGGGGCCACAGCAAGGCGCTTTACCGAGGTTTGACCAGCCTTCCGGTTTCACCGCAGGTCGGCCGCGTAACCCGGGAGGACCCGGCGCAGGGCGCGCAGCGCGTAGTACGCGCGGGACTTCACGGTACCCGGTGGAATCCCCAGGGTCTCGGCCGCCTCCGCCACACTCGCCCCACGGAAATACACGAGTACGAGCACGTCACGGTGGGCGGGAGTGAGTGTCTTCACAGCCTCCCGGACATCGAGCGTCGCCGCGGCCCGCTCGGCGTGATCGGCGGTCACCCGGGCGTTCTCGGGGACCTCGTCACCGGTCTCGGGCGGCCGGGCCCGCCGCGCCCGGCGGGCGTCGATCGCCAGGCGCCGGGCCACGGTCAGCAGCCAGGGCCGTACCGAGTCGAAGTCGCCGGCGTGCAGCGCCTCCGGATGCTGCCAGGCGCGCACCAGGGTCTCCTGGACGAGGTCCTCGGCGCGTTGGCGGTCTCCGTCGCACAGCCTGAGCAGCAGGGCGAACAGCGGACCGCCGTGCTCGCGCTGGAGCGCGGCCAGCTCGTGCTCGGCGGTCGTCGTCCCGTGGGTGAGTGAGGTTCCGGCCGTCATGGCCGTATCGCAGCGCAGGCCGGGCCCGGCGGACAGGGGGCGGAGCCGGTCGTGCGACGGACGGTCGATCGCGTCGGCGAACGGTCGGCCGGGTGGTGCCCCGGGACACCGGACGGGCTAACGACGCCACCCGGGCTGTTTATCCGACGCATCAGATTCATACCCATATGCCCGTCACGGCTTCGTCTGTCCACACGACGACTCTGGGGTGAGTTGATGATCGGACGCACCAAGCAGGTGGCGCTGGTCCTGACCGCCGTCCTCGCGGCCGGGGCGGCCTGCCGGAACCAGTACCGGGAATCCGGCACACCGGGACACGCGGCGCCCCCGGCGCCCGCCGCGGCCGGCCCGTTCACCCTCGTTGCCTCCGGGGACATCCTGCCGCACGCCACCGTGGTCGAACGGGCCGCCTACGACGCCGGCGGCGACGGCTACGACTTCCGCCCCATGCTCTCCGCCGTCCAACCGGCCGTCTCCGGCGCCGACCTGGCGCTGTGCCACCTCGCCACCGGCTACGG